>CALLYN010000307.1 GCA_937858455.1 uncultured Kouleothrix sp. | reverse complement strand
GATCTGCGCCTGGATCGTCACGTCGAGCGCGGTGGTCGGCTCGTCGGCGATCAGCAGCTCGGGGTTGCACGAGAGGCCCATGGCGATCATCACGCGCTGGCGCATGCCGCCCGAGAACTGGTGCGGGTAATCGTCGAGCCGGCGCGCGGCGCTGGGGATGCCGACCATGCTCAGCAGCTCGACCGCGCGCTTGCGGGCTTCGGTGCCGGTGAGCTTCATATGCAGCTCGAGCGACTCGGTGATCTGGCGGCCGATCGTCAGCACCGGGTTGAGCGACGTCATCGGGTCCTGGAAGATCATCGAGATCCGGTTGCCGCGAATATGGCGCATCTCCTCTTCGGAGTAGTCCAGCAGGTTTTCGCCGTCGAACATCACCGAGCCGTTGGCGATCTTGCCGGGCGGGTTGGGGATAAGCCGCATCAGCGACAGCGACGTGACGCTTTTGCCCGAGCCGCTCTCGCCCACGATGCCGAGCGTTTCGCCGCGCTCGAGATGAAAAGAGACGTCGTTGACGGCGTTGACAATGCCGTCTTGCGTCTTGAATTGCACTTTTAGGTTACGAACCTCGAGTAATGGCGGCATAGTAGCGTCCTTCGATATGCATTGAGTGGAACTCAGGATGCCTATATTGTTACCCGGCGTCGCGTGGGTCGAGTGCGTCGCGTAGGCCATCGCCGATGAACGTGAACGCCAGCGTGATCGTCGCGATCGCGATCGCCGGCGCGATCATCAGCCAGGGCTGGGCGGTGAGCGCGGCTTTCCCGTCGAGGATCATATTGCCCCAGCTCACCGGGAACAGCGCGTCGCGGTCGGTGGCCGGGCGCAGGCCGATGCCCAGGTACGAAAGCACCGCCTCGGCGATGATCGCGCCCGGCACGATAAACGCGCCCGAAATAATGATCGGGCCGAGCGAGTTGGGCAGCAGGTGTTTGAACAGGATATTATGCTGGCGCACGCCGATCGCGCGGGCTGCCTCGACGAACTCTTTCTCCTTGAGCGAGAGCACCTGGCCGCGCACCAAGCGGGCCACGCCGACCCAGCCCACCAGCGACAGCGCGCCGAACAGGATCACGAAGCCATTCCAGAACTTGCCGATCGGCGTGTCTTTCAGCGCGGTCATCACGATGATGAAGAACAAAAACGCCGGGAACGAGTAGACGATCTCGGCGAAGCGCATGAGCAGCGCGTCGAGCCAGCCGCCGGCGAACCCCGACACCAGGCCGATCACCGTGCCGAGGAACAGCGTAAACGCCATTGGCACGAAGCCCACCACCAGCGAGGTGCGCGTGCCGTACACCAGGCGGCTCCAGACATCGCGGCCGATCGCGTCGGTGCCAAGCGGGAAGTTCCAGTTGCCCGAAACCGCCGGCCGGTTCGGCACCGATATCCAGGCGGCCTGGCGGTAGCTGTTATTCTGAAAGATGTCGAGCGGGTTATGCCCGGCCAGCAGCGGCGCGATCACCGCCACGATCACCAGAAAGCCGATGTATATCAGCGCGCCCACGGCGGCCTTGTTGCGCAGCAGGCGGCGGCGTGCGTCGCTCCACAGGCTGCGCGGCGCGCGCTGCGCAAACGCCTGCTCGACCGAATCGACCACGCTGTTTGTATTTGTCAGGGTCGTCGCCATAATTCACCTCGTATTCCAGTTGTGAATGTTGATGTACGGGCACGATTCGATCCGCCGCGCCCGCACTGTGGTGCGTGCTTGAGCGCACGCCCGACGAGACGCTAGCCCTGGCTGCGAATGCGCGGGTCGAGCAGGCCATAGCTCAGATCGACGACAATATTGGCCGCCACCACCAGCGTGGCATAGATCAGCGTCGAGCCCATGATCATCGAGTAGTCGCGCTGGAAGATCGCGTCGACGAAGAACTTGCCGACGCCGGGGATGCTGAAGATCGACTCGGTGATCACCGCGCCGGTGATCAGGTCGACCAGCGCGGGGCCGAGCACCGTCACCACCGGGATCAGGGCGTTGCGCAGAATATGCCGCGTGATCACCATGCGCTCGTTCAGGCCCTTGGCGCGCGCGGTGCGGATATAATCCTGGCGCTTGACCTCGAGCACGGTGGTGCGGGTGATGCGCGTGATGAACGACATCGTCGAGAGGCCCAGCACCAGGCCGGGCGCCAGGTATGGCCGCCAGGTATTCCAGTCGTTGTTGGTAATCGAGATCCATTTCAGCGTCGTGCCGAAGAAAATAATCACCAGCAAGCCGATCACAAATGTTGGCACCGACACGCCGATTGTGGCGAAAAACAGGCTGATGTAGTCAACAATCGAGTTCTGGCGTAGCGCGGCCACCACGCCGAGCGGGATGCCGACGCACACCGCAAACAGCATGGCCAAGAGGCCGAGGCGCATCGAGAACGGCCACTGCTTGAAAATAATATCTTGCACGCTCTTGCCGCGCTGGCGATACGACGGCCCCAGGTCGCCGCGCACGGCGTTAGCCACATAGTTGAAAAACTGGCTGTCGAGGTAGGCCCGGCCGAGCGTCAGCGGGTTGCGCTCGCCCTGGTCGTAGAGCTTCTGAAACGCGCTGGTATTCACATACTGCGGTTTATCGAGGCCGAAGCGCCGATTAAGCGAGGCCAGCGTCGCGCCGTCGACCTGTTTCTTGTTGTTGTCTTTATCGAATGGGCCGCCAGGGGCCTGGTGCATCAAAAAGAACGACACCAGCGCCACAAAGAACAACACCGGGATGGCCCACAGGAACCGACGAATAATAAACTGCAGCATGTCGTCAATCCTCTCAAGCCGGCCTGCGCTGCCTGTTGGCGCTGCGCGGGGCGGCGGCGATGCGATGATGGTGGCACCTTGCGAGCGCCACCATCATCACGTTGGTCAGCTTACTGTCCGAGTGTCACATTCATCAGGCCGGTGATCAGGCCGGG
>CALLYN010000306.1 GCA_937858455.1 uncultured Kouleothrix sp. | reverse complement strand
ACGGGTGGCTGCCAAGCTGGCGGCCAGCGGCTGGCCGCTGGCGGGCACCGGCGGCTCGGCCAGAGCGGCCATGCTTTCCAGGCCAAAGCCAAGAAAGCGGCCCTGCGGCGCGGGCACGCGCGGCTCGGCCAGCCACATGCGCCCGCTGGCGGGCTGCATCACCATGCTGAACGACGTGATTGGGCGGCAGATCGTGCGCAGGCGCTCGGGCGGCTGGATGTAGCCATGCCGCTCGCGCGGGTAGGGGTCGCGCAGGATCGCCACCGCATCGGCGACGCCGAGCGGCCTGGGCTGCGCGAGCAGCTCGGCGTAGGCGCTGTAGCGCCCCTGGCTGTTGCCGCTCTCGCCGGGGCGGCCGCCCGGCGGGCCGGGCCGGTCGTCGGCTGCGGTGATCGGCGACACAAAGCTGTTGGCGCTCCACACCGCGTCGTCGTGCATCTCGCGCACGGCCAGCGTGCTGCCAATCGTCTCGAGCGCCACGGCGCGGTTGCCGGCGGCCTCGCCAACGATAATGCTGTCGGCGGTGGGGCGCGGCAGGTGCCGGCGCAGGGTGGCCACGGCGGCGTCGATCGAGTCGGCGTGCTCGAGCAGGTCGCGCAGGGCGATCACGAAAGGCGTGCAGCGGCGCGGCGCGCCGCGCAGCAGCGTGGCGCCCGCGCGGGCGATCGTGTTGTCCCATGCCACGCTGATGCCGCGCGCCGACATACCGGCATTCACCCCCACGCTGCCGAGCATGTTCAGCTGGGCGAACGGCGCGCCGCCGGCCGGGCGATAGCAGATCAGCGCCAGGTAGGGGTTGATAAACGCCTGCGCTGGGTCGAGCAGATCGTAGTTGTAGCCGTGCAGCAGCGCGCCGTCGGCCGTGCGGCGCCCGCGCACCGCGAACTCGCTGCAGCCGCTGCCCAGGTACAGCTCCCAGATCACGTTGATCAGCACTGCCTCGAGCAACGGCACGCCCACGCCGTCGGCCAGGCCGCGCATCTCTTCCAGGTACTGCTGGGGGATGAACGGCACAAACGCGCGCGCCTGCGCCAGCAGCAGCGGCCGGGCGATCAGCCGCGCCAGCGCGCGCGGCAGGCCTAGCAGGCGCGCGACCTCGCCGCCAAGGTAGCGGTAGGCATCGCGGCGGAAGCGCAGGATCTCGGCGCGCGCCAGCACGCCGTGCTGCAAGCCCAGCGCGTAGGGTTTGCCGGCCAGGTGCAGCACCAGCATCTCGCCGAGGCGTTCGCGGCGGGCTGGCGCCAGCAGCGCGGCGCGTTCGTGGGCCGGCAGCCGGGTGGGGTATTTGTCCTGATTGCGCATCCGTTGTATTATAGCGCCCATTCCATGGGCAAGCGTCAAACGGAGGGATGGACTATGGGCCTGCTCGACGGCAAAAAGGGCCTGATAATGGGCGTGGCGAACGACCACTCGATCGCCTGGGGCATCGCCCAGGCGCTGCACGCCGAGGGTGCCGAGCTCGGCTTCACCTATGTCGGCGATGCGCTCGAGCGGCGGGTGCGCCCGCTGGCCAGCAGCCTGGGCTCGCGGCTGATCGAGCCGTGCGACGTGCAGAACGACGCGGCGATCGACGCGCTGATGGGCAAGGTGCGCGAGGTCTACGGCTCGCTCGACATCTTGATACACGCGATCGGCTTCGCCAACAAAGAGGAGCTGAGCGGCCCATACCTCAACACCACGCGCGCGGGCTTCCGGCTGGCGCTGGACGTGAGCGCCTACTCGCTCACCGCCGTGGTGAAGGCCGCGCAGGATCTGCTGAACCCCGGCGCCTCGATCATCACGCTCACCTACCATGGGTCGCAGCAGGTAGCCCAGAACTACAATGTGATGGGCGTGGCCAAGGCCGCGCTCGAGGCGAGCGTGCGCTACCTGGCCAACGACCTCGGCCCGCGCAATATTCGAGTGAACGCGATCAGCGCCGGCCCGATCCGCACGCTGGCGGCCTCGGGCATCGCCGGCTTCCGCACCATGCACAAGCAGTTCGCCAGCGTCGCGCCGCTGCGCCGCAACATCACCTCCGAAGATGTTGGGAAGACGGCGCTGTGGCTGTGCAGCGACTGGGCCAGCGGCGTCACGAGCGAGACGATCTACGTCGACGCCGGGTTCCACAATATTGGCGTGGCGCTGCCGGAATAGCCGCGGCCAGGCGAAACGAAAAAGGAGACACGAGCAATTGCTTCTCGTGTCTCCTTTGCGTGTTCGGTGCGGTTACGAGCGGCGCTTACGCAGCGGGCGCGACACCAGCGGCGGCACGGCGGTTTTGAGCGCCTGTGCGCCGCGCCGCGGCTGCGGCGGCGGGTCGGTCAGGTCGGGCAGCTGCACCTCTGGCGCGTCGATCAGCTTGCGGTACAGGTAGCGCAGCAGCAGCCGCGCCACCGCCACCACCGGGATGCCCACCAGCAGCCCGAACGGCCCGGCGATGGCGCCGCCGGCCAGGATCGCGAACAGCACCAGGATCGGGTGCAGGTGCACCGCGTGGCCCATCACCTGGGGAATAATGAAGTTATCTTCGGCCATGCGCAGGATGAAATACGACAGGCCAACCACCACCGCCAGCAGCAGGTGGCTCCAGCCGAACGGCGTGGTGGGCTGCAGCACCGCCACCGACACCGCCAGGCCCGCCGCCGACCACGGCCCGATCAGCGGGATGACCTCGAGGATGCCGCTGGCAATCGCGATCACCAGCGCGTAGCGCACCTGCAGCAGCGTCAGCACGATATACGTCAGCACCGACATGATCGGGATGAGCATGAGCGTGCCGCGGATATAGCCGTTGAGCGTTGCGTCGACCTGGTGGCCCAGCGCGCGGATCTCGGCGCGGTAGGGCGCCGGCACCAGGTGGTACATCCAGTCGGTGATCTGCTCGGCCTGCAGCAGCAGGTAGAACGTGACGATCAGGTAGGTGATGAACAGCAGCACGCTTTCGAGCGCCGTCACCACCAGGTGCGGCACCGTGGCCGGCAATGTGCTCGCCAGGTCGGTGAAAAAGGCGTAGATCGGCTGCTCAAGCTCGCGCAGGTCGAAGGTCACGCCGCCCAGATCCCAGATCTGGTTCGCGGTGATCAGCTTATCGAGCTGATTGCTCATGGCCGGCAGCTGCGCCACCATATCGCCATACTGCGACGCCAGCAGCGGGCCGATGGTGCTCACCAGCGCGTACACCAGCGCGCCGACCAGGATATACAGCACGAGGATCCACAGCGCCCGGCCAATGCCGGTGCGCCGATTCAGCCAGCCGATCAGCGGGTTGAACAGGTAGGCTGTGATCGTCGCGGCGACAAAAGGCGCCATTACCGCTTGGGCTGCCCAGATCAGCACGATCAGCAAGCAGATGATCAGGGCCACCGCGATGAACTTTGCAGTTGGCGACAGCCGGATCGGTTTCGGTTCGACGCTCACGGTACACCTCGGCCACAGATAAGACAACGCCCCCGGTAACTGCCGGGTGGCGCTGAAGGGTTATGTGCCAGGGCTATTGTACCCGATCGCGAGCGCAAAAAGAAGAGCCTGGCACGGCGCGGTGGTTAGCAATTGAGTCAGCGGCGGCGGCCGTTCCGCTGACTCTTTGTTCAGGTTGTGCGGCGCAGCGGGATGTCGGCTTTCAGGTGATCGCTCGACTCGCCGCGCATGAGCGAGACTTCGATCTCGCCCGGCTCGACCGAGGGCACATATTTCGCGATCACCGCCGAAAGCTCGGCCTTCAGCTGCTCGAGCATGTCGGGCGTGAGCTTGACGCGATCATGCACCAGCACCGTCAGCAGCCGATCGCGCGCCACGTCCGAGCTCCGATCGCGCTTGCCGCTAAAGAGTGAGTTGAAAAAGCCCACGCTCGTCTCCTTATAGTTGGACGAATCGCCGCCTGGCGAGGTTGCAGTTCCGCGCCTAGCGCTCGCTGCCGCGCGGCCGCCGCCCGAACATGCCGAACAACCGGTCGATCACGCCCTGCTGCTCTTCCAGCACCATAAACGGCACCTGCTCGCCCTTCAGCCGCCGGGCGATATCGGAGAACGCCCGGCCGGCCAGCGAGGTGCGATCGAGCACCGCCACCTCGCCACGGTTGGTGGCCGTGACAATTGTTTCATCGTCGGGCACCACGCCCACCAGGTCGATCGCGAGGATCTGTAGTACATCCTCGACGCTCATCATTTCGCCACGGCTGACCATGCGCGGCTTCAGGCGGTTGAGGATCAGGCGCGGGTGGCCCTTCTCGAACGCCTCGACCAGCCCGATGATCCGGTCGGCGTCGCGCACGGCCGACACCTCGGGCGTCGTGACGATCACCACCTCGTCGGCGCCGGCGATCGCGTTGCGGAAGCCCGCCTCGATGCCGGCCGGGCTATCGAACAGCACGTAGTCGAACTCGGCGCGCAGCTGGTTGGCCAGCGCGATCATATCATCGGGCGACACCGCGTCTTTGTCGCGCGTCTGGGCGGCCGGCAGCAGGCACAGATCGGGGAAGTGCTTGTCTTTGATCAGCGCCTGGCGCAGGCGGCAGCGGCCCTCAACCACGTCGACCAGGTCGTAGACGATCCGATTCTCGAGGCCCATCACTACGTCGAGGTTGCGCAGCCCAATATCGGCGTCGACGACGGCGACGCGCAGGCCCTGCATCGCCAGCGCGGTGCCGAGGTTGGCAGTGGTGGTGGTTTTGCCTACACCACCCTTGCCCGATGTAATAGTTATGACGCGCGACATAGTTCCTCCGAAGTTGTGAGTTTTTAGTGCTGGGATGTACGCTGCTCAGCCCTTAATCCATACATCATAACCACACGAGCTACGCGGTGACCTAGCACGCGGGCTGATTCTGCCTGTGGCAGCGAGGTACTTCCAATCTTCTGTGCTCCAATGTCGGCGCAGATCGCCGACATTGGAGCAGCTTACACGAAAAAGTACCGCTCTGGCGAAGGCAAAAACACCCACGGCGTACGCCGAGTAGCTGGCGGCTACTTCCTATAGGCATCCCAGGCTTCGACGTTAATCTGCTCGTTTTCGACAAACGCCACCTCGGCGTAGCTGTTGGCGCCGCCCTCAGGCGAGCGCGCGATCAGGTCGGCGATGCGCAGCTGCATTGGCGCCAGCTCAAGCGCCCCGATGATCGCCGCGCGGTCGCCCAGCGCCCCGGCGTGAACCATGCCGCGCAGCCGCCCCCAGACGATCACATTGCCGCCGGCGATGATCTCGCCGCCGGCATTCACATCGCCCAGCACCGTCACGTGACCGTGATGCCGGATGACCTGGCCCGAGCGCACGGTGCGGGCGATGAACCCGGCCTCGCCGCGCTCCTCGGGCTCGGGGGCGCGCGCGAGCGCGCGCGCGGCCA
>CALLYN010000305.1 GCA_937858455.1 uncultured Kouleothrix sp. | reverse complement strand
GTTCGCGCCAGGCGGCGCCCAGGCCGCGGCCGAGCGCGGCCAGCAGCGCGGCCAAGCTATAGGCCAGGTAGTCGGCGATCCACTGGCGCACGCCGGCAGGGCCGAGCACGCGCCAGGCGATCAGGGCGATGCGCGGGTGGCGCCAGAACATCCCCAGGATCATTTTGTGGTAGTCGCTCCAGATCATCCGATCGCGGAAGAAGCGCTGAGCCAGATCGACGCCCAGATCGCCCAGCAGGCCCAGAAAGATATTCTGCAGCACGTTCACGTCGTCGGCGGCATCCCAGGGCTGCATGAAGCGGCTGAACACCCAGTTGAGCGACACATTCACCTGGTAAGCGCTGATCGGGGCGAGATGCTCTGGGCCGAGCAGGCCGGTGCGCAGCGCCTCGGCCAGCAGCGAGGTGGTGCGGCCCAGGTTGCGCACATGCGAGCCAAAGCCGCAGAAGGTGAGCGGCGACTGCTGGGCAGCCGAGTCGCCGATCGGCAGGACGCCGCGCAGCAGCGGCGCCTCCTGGGGGCGCACGCTGTGGCGGGCAGGGATGTAGCCATACACCGGCTTGATATGCCGGAATTCCGGGCCGGGCCGCTTGTAGCTCGGCAGCAGCGCGAAGTAGTCTTCGAACAGCTGCATGAGCGAGGGCGGGCCAGCATCGAGAGCCGGGAAGCGAGGGTCGCCCGCAGCTATTGAGTGATTTTTGGTTTTTGGCTCTTGGTTCTTCAGCAGCGTGTCGTAGTAGAACAGGTACACCGTCAGGTCGTCGCCGCGGCCGGGGAAGCCCTCCCACATATACTGCTGGCCGCGCTGCGCATTGGCGACGCTGATCAGAATATCGCCGACGCGCGGGTTGTGCTCGTCGTCGGCGGTGCCGGGGGTGAAGCCGGCCGCCACAGTGCCGACGGTTGGGCAGACACCGGCGAAGGGCCGGCCGCCGAAGCGGCGCTGCGCCAGCGGCGAGGCGCTGCCCATGCCATCGAGCAGCAGCCGGCCGACATAGCGCTCGAGCGTTCCGTCGTCGCGCGCCAGCTCGACGCGCACCAGCAGCGGGCCGTCGGGGGTGGCCTGCGCCCCTCGAAACGCGCGCCGATCGAGCACCACGCCGCCGGCGGCCACGAGCTTGCCGCGCGCGAGTCGCAGCAGCGCGCCGGCGTCGAGCGCGACGTTCAGCACCTCGGGCATCCACAGCTCGCGGGCCGCAGCCCGCTCGGGCGTGAAGAAGCGCACCACGCCGGTGTCGTACTCGGCCATGATCACGTCGCGCAGCTCGTCCCAGCTGCAGAAGCCGGCGGCCACCAGCGCGCGCAGCTCGTCGCGCGAGATATTCCACTCGCGGTGGGCGCAGCCGGCCTCGCCGCGGTCGAACAGCAGCACGCGAAAGCCGTGGCGCGCCATGATCGCCGCGTGGAGCAGGCCCAGGCCGCCGCCGGCGTAGATCAGGTCGTACTCGGCCGGGTCGGCGACTGCCGAGTACGAGTAGACATCGTCGCGCGGCGCGGCGGGCCGGCCGCTGCGGATCGCGGCCCAGGCAGCGTCGAGCTTGAGCACGCGGTCGAGGTGCTCGAGCGCGGCCATGTGCTCGAAGGCGGCGACGGTGAGCGGGTAGCGCTCGGCGAGCGCCGCGCTGTCGGCAGAAGGGTTGGTATGCATAGATTTAGATCACAAACTTGCCGTCTTTATAGATCAGCTGGCCATCGGCATAGGCCTCGCCGCCTTGGCGCAGATCGCAGACCATATCCCAGTGCAGCGCCGAGCGGTTCTGCCCGCCGACCTCCCGGAACGAATCGCCGAGCGCCAGGTGAATAGTGCCGCCGATCTTTTCGTCGAACAGGATGTTGCGGGTGAAGCGCTGGATCTGGTAGTTGGTGCCGAACGCCGCCTCGCCGAGCCGCCGGGCGCCCTCGTCCATATCGATGAGCTTGTGCAGCAGGTCTTCGCCGCGCGCCGCGCTGGCCTTCACCACCTTGCCCTCGCGGAACTCAAGCCGCACGTCGGACACCTCGCGGCCGGCGTAGACAGCCGGGAAGCTAAAGCGGATGTGGCCTTCGGTTTTGGTCTCGTCGGGGCTGGTGAACACCTCGCCGTCGGGAAAGTTCTTCTTGCCGTCGGCGTTGATCCAGCTGCGCCCGCCGGTGTCGTAGGTCAGGTCGGTGTCGGGGCCGACGATGCGGAACACGCGCTTGGCCGCCAGGATATCGGCCAGGCGCTGCTGCTCGTCGTGCACGACGCGCCAGGCCGCCACCGGGTCGTCGTGGTCGAGCTTGCCGGCGCCGTAGACAAAATCTTCGTACTCGGCCAGCGACATATCGGCATCCTGCGCGGCCGACTGGGTGGGAAACTGGGTCACGGCCCAGGTAGCCTCGCCGTTGTCGACGCGCTGGTAGAAGCGGGTGCGCAGCTCGCGGGCGGCCTTGCTGCGCAGGGCGATCTTCTGCGGGTTGGCGTTGCTGAGCGCCTTGGTGTTTTCGCTGCCCAGCACGCCAATCAGCGCGTGGATGGCCTCGTTCTCCTGGCGCGCCAGCTCGGTGACGGTGGTGAGCTGCTTTTCGGAGGCGTGGGCGTAGAAGATCTCGTCGATGCCGCTGACGGTCAGGCGCAGCAGCGGCAGCGCGCCGACCTCAAGCGTCTCGCGATACAGCTCGCGCACCAGCGGCGCGGCCACGGCGTCGGCATTGATCTGGAATAGCTGGCCTTCCTTGAGGCCGAGTGAGTAGCGCACGAGCACGCGCGCAAGCTTGGCTACACGAGGGTCGGGCATGTGGGCTCCTCCTTCTGCTAGCTGCGAGGGTCGAATGCGCGGTGTACATTGGCGCCCCTGCTGCGCATCACGCGATCAGCTCGCGCAGCGCGGCGGCGAGGGCGGCGGTATCGTGGCGCAGAGTATCTTGTTTATTCCACAGCACGCGCTGTACCCCGGACGGCTCGCCGAAATCGCGCACCACCGGCCGCACATCCAGCGCGGCGATCGCCGCCAGCTCGGCAGCGGAGGGCGCGAGCACCAGCACCGGGATCGGGCGTGTCTCGGGGTCGTTCTTGAGGATCTGCACGATGGTCATGCCGTCGACGGCGCCGGTGATCCGGCCGTCCATCGAGAGCGCCGCCGGCTTGTGCTCGCGCGCCATCACCAGCGCCTCGTCGCCGTCGGCCGCGGTCTCCACCTCCCAGCCGCTCGCGAGGAGCATGCCCTTGAGGAGCAGCCGCACGTCGCCGTCCTCCTCGACCACGAGCACGCGCGGGGGCACCTGCGGCCGCTTGTCCTTGTCGGGCGGCACCGGCGGGACCTCCTCGTCGGACAGCTCCTCCGGCGGCGTCTCCGGCAGGGTGAAGACGAACTTCGCCCCGTCGGTGATCGGCTCCACCCAGATGCGCCCGCCGTGCGACTCCACGATGCCGCGCGCGATCGCCAGCCCGAGCCCCGTGCCGCCCACCTTGCGCGTCGTCGAGCTCTCGAGCTGCTCGAACTTCTCGAACACGCGCTCGCGCCCCTCGGGCGGGATGGGCTCGCCCGCGTTCCACACGCTCACGCCCATGTACGACGGGCACTGCGGCGAGCTGAACACGTTCACCATCACGCGCCCGCGCTGCTCCGGCGTGAACTTGATGGCGTTCGCGAGCAGGTTGTTCAGCACCTGCCCGAGGCGATCCGGATCGCCCACCAGGCGCGTCCCCGGCGAGGTCTTCACCGTCACCAGGACGCCCTTGGCCTCGGCCGGCGGACGGAAGCGCTCCACCGCGTCGCGCACGAGGCGCGCGAGGTCGAAGGCCGACATGCGCATGGTCAGCTTGCCGCGCTCGCTCTTCGCCACGTCGAGCAGGTCGTCGACGATCTTGTTCAGCGTCTGCGACGACTCGCGCGCCATCTCGAGGTAGCGCACCTGCTTGTCCGAGAGCCCCGAGGCGTACTGCGAGAGCACGATGTCGAGCGCGCCGGTGATCGACGTGAGCGGCGTGCGCAGCTCGTGCGACACGATCGACACGAACTCGTCCTTGCGCTGCTCCAGCTCCTTCTCCGACGTGATGTCGCGCAGCACCACGACCACGCCGACGAAGGTGCCCTCGCCGTCCATCACCGGCGAGATGATCGAGTGCAGCACGTGATCGCCGACGCGCACCTCCTCGCGCACCGGCTCGGTGCCGGGCGCGGCGCGCATCAGGTCGAAGGGGTAGAAGCCGAGGCTGTCCTTGAGGTACTGCGTGGTGATCGGCTCGTCGGGCGGCAGGCCGAGCAGGCGGCGCGCCGCCGGGTTGATCAGGAACACCTCGGGGCTGCCATCGGTGAAGATGAGCCCGTCGGCCATCGACTCGACCATCAGCGCCATCTTGCGGCGCTCGTCGAGGAGGCGGGCCTGCAGGCGGCGCACGGCCTGTGCCGTCTGGTTCGCCAGCACGTCGAGCGTGCGCACGTCGTCGTCGGTGAACGCCTCCGGCGCGTAGGCCACCAGCACCAGCGCGCCCACCGTCTGGCTGTCGACCACCAGCGGCAGCGGCAGCACCGATCGCACGGGCTTCTTCTCGTCGAGGGTGCGCACGCGCTCGCCCGAGATGTTCACCAGGAGCTGGCCCTCGCCCAGCGGGTTGCCGGCGCGCTCGAGGTAGAGCTCGATCGCCCGATCCCGCGTCTCCAGCAGGGTCGCCTCGTCGGCGGCGGTGCGGCAGTGGAGGTGCATCGCGGCCTGGCCGCCGCCGCCCTGCGGCACCACCAGCGTCGCCGCCAGGTCGAAGGCGACGAACTTCTCCAGCGCGCGCGTGACCACGTCGATGAGCTGCGTGTACGTGGTGGTGGCCGCTGCTTCGACGCCGAGATCGACGAGCACGCTCATCGCGCCGAGGCGCCGCTCGAGGCGCGCCTGGAGCCGCGCGCGCTGCCGCCTGAGCATCGCCGTCTCGACGGCGTTGCGCACCGTCATGACGATCTCGCCGGTGTCCCACGGCTTGACCACGTAGCGGTAGACCTGCCCGGTGTTGATCGCCTCGATCAGGTTTTGCGGATCGGTGTAGGCCGTGAGCAGGATGGCGACGAGGTCGGTGAACCGCTGCCGCGCGATGGCCAGCATCTCCAGGCCGCTCATGCCCGGCATCCGCTGGTCGGTGATGACCACGTCGACCTGGTTGCGCCCCAGCTCGCCGAGGGCGGACTCCGCGGAACGCGCGGTCAGGACGCGGTAGAGCGGCTCGAAGGTCTGCTTGAGGAGGTCGAGGATGACCGCGTCGTCGTCGACGAGGAGCAGGGTCGCGCGGGCCTGATCGGACACCGCCGGACATTACCCCGCCGCGGGTCCGCGGGGCAAATTTGCGCACGCCGGCGTGCGCCGCGTCAGGGCCAGAGCTGCGTCGAGCGTCCGTCGGGGTAGATGGCGCTGGCGGTCTCCTGCTCGCCGCGCACGATGCGGAGGAGCGCTCCGTCGGAATAGCCGATCGCGTACGACATGCCGACGTCGATGGCGAACACGCGCCCGTCGTAGCGGGCGACCATGCGGCCGCGGCTGCGGTCGCCGAGGGGATCGGCGGGGAAGGAGAGGTCGCCGGGATCGTGGCCGAACACCACGTGACGCGCGGGCAGCGCCGCGAGGTTCGCGTCGATGAGGGCCACCGGACCGGCGCCGCCGTCGTTCCACCACCCGCTCTCCTCGAGCAGGCTGCTCGACTTGAGGAGGTACGAGTCGGCGAAGACGCTCGGCCCGGCGATCTTCTTCGAGGAGAAGAGGTCGCGGTACTTGTCGCCGATGGCGGAGGCGCTCTTGCCGTCGGTGTTGCCGCCGTGGCAGAAAAACCAGCCGTCGACGAGCGCGGCGACGGGGCGGCTGTTGAGCCACGCGCCGTAGCGCGTCTCGCCCGCGGCCACCTTGGCGGGATCGAGCGACAGCCGCGCAAGCTCCGCCTGGAACTCGCGCGACTTCGCGTCCGTCGGATCGGCGAGGAACTCGGCCTCGTGGTTGCCGAGCGTCACCACCAGCGCGCCGCCGGCCGACCGCGCCTGCGCCTCCAGGTCGATCAGCAGGTCGAAGTGGGTGGGGACCAGGGCGACATCGGAGATCCGGAGGCGCGCGCCCGTGGCGGACAGATCGCGCACAGTGCAGGGCAGCGTGGAATAGCGCTGATTGTAGGCGATCGTGCCAGCCTTCAGCACGCGCCTGCGATCGGCTGTGCGATGATTGTCGCTCATGCCCGGCATCTGCAACTCTGTTGTTGGGTTCCACGATAGTGGATGGCCATAAACCGAAGGTTAACGGCAAAGTCGACGTTCGGAGGCCGAGACCGCGCGGAAAGTCACTAGCCTCGGGTTGCCGCAAGCCGGGAGCCCTCCGGCGATTGACGGGCCGCGGCACCGGCCTAGAATCCGGGACGGAGCCCGATCATGACGATCTTCCTCGCAGGACTCGCGATCGGCTTCGGTTATGCGGCGAAATACCATCCGGTCGTCGCATTGCCGGCGATCGC
>CALLYN010000304.1 GCA_937858455.1 uncultured Kouleothrix sp. | reverse complement strand
AACCATGCGTGTACTCTCTGCGACGAAAGGCCAGCCTATGCCCATCCGCACCGACGCCGCCTACGCCCACGAGCTTGACGCACGCGACCCGCTGGCGCACTTTCGCGACCAGTTCGTCATCGACGACCCCGACCTGATCTATCTTGACGGCAACTCGCTTGGCCGGCTGCCGCGCGCCGCGGCCGCGCGCGCCGACGCGCTGGTGCGCGACGAGTGGGGCGCGCGCCTGATCCGCGGCTGGAACGAGGGCTGGTTCAGCGCGCCCGAGCGCGTCGGCGCGAAGATCGCCCGCCTGATCGGCGCCCCGCCCGACGAAGTTATCGTCGCGGACTCGACATCGGTCAATTTGTTCAAGCTCGCGGTTGCGGCGCTGCGCGCTCGCCCTGGCCGCACGCGCGTGATCACCGACGATCTCAACTTCCCATCGGATATCTACATTCTTCAGGGCGCGATCGATCTGCTCGGCGGCGGCCACACGCTCACGATTGTGCCCTCGCCCGACGCAATCCACGGCCCGGCCGAGCAGATTGCAGCGCAGCTTGGCGAGCAGGCCGCGCTGCTGACGCTCTCGCATACCGTGTTCAAAAGCGGCTACGTCTACGACATGGCCGAGGTCACGCGGGCCGCGCACGACGCAGGCGCGCTGGTGCTTTGGGATCTCAGCCACTCGGTCGGCAGCGTTCCGGTCGGCCTCAACGCCGCTGGGGCCGACCTGGCGATCGGCTGCTGCTACAAATACCTGAACGGCGGCCCCGGTGCACCGGCGTTTCTGTACATCCGCCGCGACCTGCAAGAGCAGCTAGTCAACCCGATCGCCGGCTGGATGGGCCAGCGCGGCCTGTTTGATTTCGGCCTTCAGTACCAACCCGCGCCGGGCTTGCGGCGCTTCCTTAGCGGCACCCCGGCGGTGCTCTCGCTCGCGCTGATCGAGCCAGGCGTCGATCTGCTGCTCGAGGCCGGCATCGAAGCGCTGCGCGCCAAATCGCGCCAGCAGACGAGCTACCTGATCGAGCTGTGGGAGGCACTGCTCGCGCCGGTCGGCTACACGCTAAACTCGCCACGCAGCGCCGACTGGCGCGGCTCACACGTTTCGCTCGGCCACCAGCAGGGCCTGGGAATCGACCTGGCGCTGATCAACGATATGCACGTGCTGCCCGATTTTCGCACGCCCGACAATATTCGCCTGGGCATTGCGCCACTCTACACCACCTACGCCGAGATCCACAGCGCCGCCGTGCGCATGCGCGAGATCGTCGATACGCGCCTGTACGAAAAATACGCCGGCAGCGCGCCCGTCGTCACGTAATATGTTCGGATAGCTACTATTCACCATGAATCATACCGACACAGGTGCAGCACGGCTGCACATCCGCGCGGCGCACGCCGCCGATCGCCCGGCGGTCGTCGCGATGGTCAGAACAATCTGGAATGGCGAGGACTACATCCCCGAGGTGTGGGATGCCTGGCTTGCCGACGGTAGCGGCGCGCTGCTGGTAGGCGAGGTTGGCGGCCAGCCGGTGGCGCTGGCGAAAATCTCGGCGCTCGGGCCGGGCGAAGATTGGTTTCACGGCCTGCGCGTCGACCCGGCGCGCGCGCGGCAGGGCTTTGGCCGCGCCATGATGCAGCGCTGCATCGCGCTCGCGCACAAGCGCGGCGCGCGCACGCTGCGCTACCTCACCGACTCCGGCAATGTCACGATGCATCGCATGGGCCGCGAGCACGGCTTTCGGCTCGTGTACGAGCCGGCGTGGTACCGCGCGCCGCGCCAGCCGGGCGGCTCACTTGCCAGGCCGCTTGCGCCCACTCAGATCGAGCGCCTGCAGGCCGATCTCGCCCGCTCGGCGTTATTGGCGCACACCGGCAAGCTCTACACGTATGGCTGGCACACCTTCGACATGACTGCGGAGCGGCTGCGCGAGCACCTGGCGCACGGCCAGGTGTATGCGCTGCCGGGCGCGGCGGCGTGGGCGATCGTCACACCGCGCGAGGAAGCTGGCTGGTGGCTGGCGCACGCAGAAGGCCCGCCCGGCGAGCTCGAGCAGCTATGCCGCGACCTCTGCGCCGCAGCAAGCGCGCCGGCATGGGCGCTGCGCACCCTGCTGCCGCCGGCCGCGCCCTGCATGCCCGCGCTGCTGGCGGCTGGCTTTGCCGGCCCGGCCGAGCACATGCACGTATACGAGCTGCGCCTGGCCGAAGCATAGGGCTTACCATGGCGCTCAGGCCGCGCTAAGGCCCACGCCGGGCTGGTTCACACCATAGAAATCGCGCACCGCCTCGTCGAAGCTGCGGCGCCGGCCCAGCGCGCGCACCAACCACTCGGGCGTGGCACAGGTGTAGCCGTGGCGGTCGAAAAATTCGAAAAACGCGAAGAAATCGCCAAGCTCCGGCAGCACTGGCGTGGCCAGCAGGCCACCCAGCTTCAAAGCAATGCGCGGCGCCGGCAGCACCACCACGCGCCGGCCGGTGATCTTAGCGATCTGCCGATACGCCTCGCGGTAGCTCAAGTCGTCGGGGCCGCCCACCGGCACAATCTGGCCGAGCGCTTCGGGGTGCGCGAGCGACAGCACCGCCGCGCGCGCCACATCGCGCACCGCCACAAACGAATGCCGGCCACGCCCGCTGCCCATGGTCAACCCAACCCCCGCCAGCTCAATGATCCGCTTGAAAGGCGCAAACCCGTCGTCAAATGTTTCTTGAAACGACGAAGGCCGCAGGATGGTGAACGGGATGCCGCTGGCCTGCAGCACGTTCTCGGCGGCAAACTTGTACGCCAGCTGTGGCACCGTCGCGGCGCCCTGGTCGGCCTTCAACGCCGATACAAATACAAAGCGCGGCACGCCAGCCTTGCGCGCCGCCACGATCATGTGCTGGTTCGCCGAGCCATCGATCTGGCGCATCGGGTTTGACCGGCTCAGCGGGTTGCCCTGCGCGGTCGTCATCACCGTCGGCTGGTCGCGAAAGGCCCGCCGCAGCGCACGGGCATCGCGTACATCGCCAACCTCAAGCTCGATTCCCAGCCCGCGCAGCCGGGCAGCGCCCTTGCCGGTGCGCACCAGCGCGCGCACCGGGTAGTTCTGCCGCACCAGCTCGGCGGCGATGGCGCCGCCAAGCAGCCCGGTGCCGCCGATCAGTAACACCGTCATCCCGAAAGCCTTTATCCAAGCGAGCGAGTGTCTTTTGTGGCCTGCCCGAGCCGCCGCGTGTAGCTAGCCCGGCAGCGCGGCGCGGCTAGTGCAGCAACCGCTCGACCATGCCGCGCTGGGCTGCCAGCTCCAGCCGATCGTCAAGCTGCGCCAGCGCCGCGCTGGCACCATAGCGCCGCGCCAGCGCCAGGCCGATCAGGTGATCGGCGAGCTGCGGGTTCTTCGGCAGCAGCGACCCGTGCATGTAGCAGCCAAAGGTGTTGCGATACACCGCACCCTCGCTGCCGTCTTCGCCATTATTGCCGTGGCCGGCCAGCACCCGGCCGAGCGGGCGCACACCCGCGCCAAGGTACGTTCGGCCGCTGTGGTTCTCGAAGCCCACCAGGCGCACGTGGGCCGAGCTAGCCGCGAGGCCGGCCAGCTCGCCCAGCTCAGCGTCGACAACGATATTGCCGATCAGCCGCACGTCGCCGCCAACGGTATGAACGTCAATTGCGCCGATCCCCGGCAGCCGCTCGCCGGTGTGTGTCAGAAAGTAATGCCCAAGCAGCTGGTAGCCGCCGCAGATCGCCAGCATCACCAGGCCGTCGTCGATCGCCGTACGCAGCGCCGGCCCCTGGTGCTGCACAAAATCGGCCGCAATCAGCGCCTGGCCGCTGTCTTGCCCGCCGCCGAAAAACGCCATGTCCAGCGCCGGCCAGTCAATATCGGCGCCTACGCCCACCGGCATAATCTCGAGCTCGATGCCGCGCCAGGCGCAGCGGCGCGCCAGCGCCAAAATGTTGCCGCGATCGCCGTAGATATTCATCTGGTCGGGGTAGAGGTGCGCCAGCCTCAGCCGCATACTCATCGCAGTTCCTTCCGCCATAGCGATACGCTATTGTACCATGCCGGCCCGCGACAGTAGCACGTACCTCTCGCGCGCTGTCGTATCGCCAGGCCGGCGCTTGGCGACGCTGATTCGCGCAGGGCCGGCGCGATATCTGCGCCGGCCCTGCGGGCGGAAAGCGTTGATATACGTATTCTGGAAAGCAGCGGCTAACTAGTGGCGGTCAGCTCGCGCTCAACGCCTGGTTGCTCGCGGTTCAGCCAGGTACGAACGCTGGGGTAGTGCAGTTCCAGCCCAAGCTCGTCCTTCAGGCGCTGGTTGCTCATGCGCGCCGAAGAAGCCGCCATGCCAACCACCGAGGCATCCAGGCCCGAAGCGAGCGCGGCGTCTTTGGCGAACGCGCGCGGCGGCAGCATGCCGAGCTGCTGGCGAATAGCACCGTAGAACTCGGCGGCGCGCAGCGGTTCGTCGTCGCAGACATTATAGATTGCGCCGGGCTGGCCATCGTGTGCCAGGCGCTGCAGTACATCGAGCAGATCGTCAATGTGGATATGGGTGAGGAAGTTGCGGCCATCGCCAATCAGCATTGCGGTATTGCTCCGCACCGCCTCGACGAAATCGCGCCCCGGCCCGTAGATCGCGCCGACGCGCAGCACGATCGCCGGGAAATGGTGCGCCTGCACCAGCGCCAGAATGGCCTGCTCGGCGGCGGCCAGTGCCTCGCCAAGTGGGAAGCACGGAGCCGGCGCGCTGTCTTCGCTCAGCCAGGCGTCGCCGCGGTGGCCGTACGGCGAGGCGTTGCCGGCGAACAGGTAGGCTCGCACTGTGCGCGCGCGCGAGCACGCTGCGATCAGGTTGCGGTTGCCATCGACAAATAGCGCCCGCACCGCGCCGCTCTCCAGCACCGAGCACGATGTCAGGTTATACACTACTTCAAAGCCGTTTGCCACGCCCACCAGGCTATCGGGCTGCGTCAGGTCGCCCTGCCATACCGCCATGCCCCGCCCGGCCAGGCGCTGCACCGTGTCGTGATCGGGGTCGCGCACCAGCCCGCGCACTAGGTGGCCCTGCTGCAATAGCCGCTCGGCCAGCCGCGAGCCTACATACCCCGCGGCGCCAACAATTAGGTAACGACCCATAGCCCACCTCTTTTACGCTTCCAAGCAGGGTTCGCCGGCCACGCTACCGGCCCATTCGCAGGCACAAAAAATCGCCGCGCGGCGGGTAGTTCATCCTGTGTGAACGCTGGATCATCTCCAAACTACTCCGTAGGCGGCGCCTTCTGGCCGAGCAACTGAATGTTCAAGTGCGAGTTGATGCTATTCTATCATCTCTGCGCTGGCTTGGCTAGCCCTGGCCGCCGCCGAAAAACTAGTGCGTTTTCTGTGCATAGCACGCCTTTCTGCCTGTGGCGCCGATCGATTTACACCGTGTATCCCAAACTTATCCCAACTTATCCCAACTTATCCCACAGAATTTCCCCAAGCTATCAGCAAAAGAACATATGTTCTACCAAGCTAAGTGTCAGGAGTTTCGCGGCGCTGGTGGCAGGCATTTACCCTGGCAGCTTGATCGCAGGCAGCATGCGGCTGCGCCACGCGGTTGGATTTGACGCTACCCTGGTTCGCTCGTACAATTGTTCCACATTTGCCGCTATATATCGCCGTATCGCTTGCGCAGCGGCGCTTACACACGATGATCAAACTACTCCACCTCGCCGATCTGCACATCGGCATGGAAAATTACGGCCGGCTCGATCCGGCCACCGGCCTGCATACCCGGCTGCTCGATTACCTGGCGCGGCTCGACGAAGCAATTGATCTAGGGCTCAGCCAAGGCGTCGATATGGTGCTGATCGCCGGTGACATCTACAAAAACCGCACGCCCAACCCGACGCACCAGCGCGAGTTCGCCCGGCGCATCAGGCGGCTGCGCCAGGCGGGCCTGCCGATCGTTATTCTGATCGGCAACCACGATGTATCGCCGGCGGCCGGGCGCGCGCACTCGATTGAGATCTTCGATACGCTCGCCGTCGAGGGTGTCACCATCGCCGATCGCGCTGGGCTGCACCGCATCGAGACGCGCGCCGGCCCGCTGCAGCTGGTCGCGCTGCCGTGGGTAACGCGCCACAGCTTGCTGACGAAAGACGAGCTGAAGCTCGCATCGCTGCTTGAGGTCGAGGCTATGCTGCTCCAGCGGATCGAGAACTTTCTACGCACCACCACCGCCGCGCTCGACCCCCAACTGCCGGCGGTGCTCACCGTTCACGGCACGATCGACGGTGCGACGGTTGGCGCCGAACGGCAGATCATGCTCGGCAAGGATCTGGTGCTGCCAAAAAGCTTTGTCGCGCTTCCCAATGTCGATTACGTGGCAATGGGGCATATTCATAAGCATCAGGTGCTTGGCGAGCACCCGCCAGTGGTATACCCAGGCAGTATCGAGCGGATCGACTTTGGCGAAGAGCACGAGGACAAAGGCTGCGTGGTGGTCGATCTGGCACGCGGCAATACCAACTGGCAATTTCACCGGCTCAAGGCGCGGCCGTTTCTCACGATCAGCGCGGATGTACGCAACAGCCCCGACCCACAGGCGCGCGTGCTGCTGGCGATCGAGAAACACCACGTCGCCGACGCGGTGGTGCGGGTGCAGATCGAGGCGCGGCCCGAGCAGGCCGGCCTGCTGCGGGTTGAAGAAATCCAGCAGCGGCTTGAAGAGGCCGGGGCATTTCAGGTCGCCGCAGTGGCCACCGAGATCGAGCGCGCCAGTCGCGGGCGGCTGGCCGCCAGCGACGGCACGATCCTCGACGGGCTCACGCCGCGCAAAGCGCTTGAGCTTTATCTACGCGCGAAGAATACCCCTGAAGATCGCATTGCCGCGCTGCTCGCCACCGCCGACGAGCTGTTCGCCGAGCAGAGCGACGGCAGCAGCATATAGCTCCCGGCCACAGCAGAAAGCCACCCCAGCCCGAAGCATTGCGCCCGAGCCGGGGTGGCTTTTTCGTCGATCGCCGAGCGACCGGGCCGGGCTAGCGTTTCTTGGACGCAGCAAGCACCTGGACGCGGCGCTCGCGCCACAGCATATTGCCGCCGAAGCCGGAAATAAACACACCCACCAGCGCGTTCAATGTGAGCGTGTACAGCACCGGAATGCCCTGTGTCGGGCTGCGCCACTCCGGGGTAAGCAGTGCGGCGAGCTGCACAACGGTAATGAACAGCGCGAGCGCCAGGCCGAAGCGCACCAGAAAGCGCGCCAATGCGTCGTGAATACTTGACACCCCGCGCGCGAGTGCGCCGGCCCACACCACCAGCAGCACCACCGACGCACCACCATACAGCAGCGTCGCCGGCGAGTTCAGGAAGCCCGAGACCACCCAGAAGTTCAGCGCCATCCATCCCAAAAAGGTCAGCGCGCTGATAACGATCAGCTGGCCAAGCGAGCGCCGATCATCGGAGGAGGCCGCCGACACCAGGGCGTACACCAGCGACAGCAGGTACAGCGCCCCGGTCACCACCAGCTTGCTCACACTCTGGGTTGGCAGATCGCCAAGCACGGGTATACCGGCGGCAATAGCATCGGTGTCGGCCAGGCTCCGATCGCCATTCAGTGGGAGCACCGTCCAGGCGAAAAAGACCAGCGCGTAAATCACCGTGCACACGAGAAACAGGATCAGATCGCGGCGCTCGAAGCGAAAAAAATCACGCATATGTTGGTCCTGCGAATAGCCTACCGCCGATGCACAGGCCGGCGACGGCCACACTAGAAGGATCCAGGCCGGTAGCATAGCGGCGGCCAGTTGGCCGCCGCTACCAGCACAAGTTACTTGGTCGGCGTCGGAGTAGCATTACCAGTTGCTGCGCCGCCATTATTCGGCAGCGGCTTGCCGTCCAGGCCAATCGGCGGCAAGCTGGTGTTACCGTCGCGATCGTGCGTGCTCAGGAACGCCAGCAGATCGCCGAGCTGCTTGTCGTCGAACTGCGGGAAGCCCGGCATCGCGGCAATCACGTACGGGCCAAACCCGCTGGCCGGCTGGATCGCCGAGTTCGCAAACGCGGCGCCGCCCTTCTTCACCCACTCGGCCCAGTTCTCGGGGGTGGCATCTTTCCCATTCGGCAGCTTCTTACCAAATGCGGCAGTGCCATCTGGCCCGAACAGCCCACCGAGGCCCGGCGCCGGTACGCCGCTGTCTTTGCTATTCAAGTTGTGGCAGCTGGAGCAGTTCGCCTGGAAGATCGCGTTGCCACGGCCCACCGGCGTATCCGGGGCGCCGGCCGAAGCTGCTGCCTGCTGGGCCTTCTTGTACGCTGCGGCGGCGGCCGCGGCGTCGGCGCTGATATTCGGGCTCGTGCTGCCCTCAGGCCCCCACCAGCTCGACACATACGCCGCGATGTTGGCAATCTGGTCATCGCGCAGCGGGCCGCCCAAGCGCGCGCTCCAGCGCGGCATCGCGGTACCGCGCACGCCCGAGGTAATGGTGGCCTCGACAAAGTTGCGCACCGTGCCATACTTGGCGACAATGCCCGTCGCGCCGTTCAGCCGGTCGCCGAGCGTGTTTGGAAGGTTGTTAATCTGCGGCGCGCCATTCGCTACGCCGCCCTCGCCGGTGAGGCCGTGGCAGCTAGCGCAGTATTGTTCGTAGTCGCGCGCGCCGCGGGTGAGCAGCGCGCCATTGAAGCGCTGTTCGCGCTGGGCCAGCACGGTATTCTCGCGCACCCAAATATAGCCAAGCAGCAGCGTCGCAGCGAGCAGGAACACCGTCGCAATCGTCAAATTACGCGTCATTGTTCGTTTCCACTATCCAGGCGCGCGGGCGACAGCGCCGCCCGCGCGCACGCTATGCTACTGCCGGACGTTATCTTTGGCGCGGCTCAGGAAGCGTACAACCGGCGGCTGCTGCTTTCCACCCACCGAGATCACCAGCGTAATCTTTTCCAGCGTCACCCGGCCCTGCTGATCGAGCTGCCAGGGTTCGACGGTGAGCGTGGCGTCGCCGCCTTGCTCGGCGAATGGCTTGTCGAGCTGCTTCCAGCGGGCGACATCGGCCAGGAATTCGTCGAACATCGCTTTTGACTCGGCCGAGAGCGACGGCTCATCGCACGTGGTAAACCCGCCGGTGAATGAGTCGACGGTGCAAGCCGAGCTGGGCAGCGCATCGAACGGCACTTCGTCGGCCTTGCCTTCGCCCTCGCCAGGCACCCATTCAAACACCAGCTCGCTCGTAGCCGTCTCTTGGATGCCGTATGCCGGCAGGCCAGCATACGTGAGGAAGCTAAGCAGCACCGTCGCTACCAGCGCGCCGGCCAGCGCCACCTTGCGATCCTTGAACTTGCGGCTGGGGTTGCGATCGATATACGGCAGCAGGAACAGCCCGCCGAACATGACGCCGGCCAGCAGCAAGCCGAAGAAGAATTTATCGCCGACTTTAAGCATACCTTGCAGCCAGAGGAAGTACCAGGGCGCTTTAGTATGCTGCGGAGTCACAAACGCGTTGGCGTGGCCTTCAAGCGTGGCATTCCAGAAAAACTGGTTAATCGCGATCAGGCCAAACGTCAGGAATGCAATCGCCGCAACCTCGAGATACACCTGGTCGGGCAAGAACGGGATCTTGCGCTTTGTCGGCGGCATATCGTCGAACAGCTCGTGGATCGGCGAGATATCCTGCTTGCGCACGGCGTAGTAGTGGATGCTGATCAGCGCCAGCGCCACGCCCGGCAGCAAGAAAATATGCAGCAAATAGAAGCGTAGCAGCGTCTGCCCGCCTACGTCGACCGCGCCGCGCAGCAGCTTATTGATCGCATCGCCGAGGCCCGGCGTGGCGTCGGCCATCGAGCTGCCGATCGTCACCGCCCAGTAGGCTAGCTGATCCCACGGCAGCAGGTAGCCGCTGAACGAGAGCACCAGCGTGACCAGCAGCAAGATCACCCCAGTAACCCAGATGAACTGGCGCGGAGCTTTATACGATGCGGTAATAAACGTGCGCAGCATATGCAGCGTCACAATCGCGACCATCAAGTGGGCGCCGAGACGGTGCACATTGCGCATCAGGTTGCCCAGCGGCACGTCGGTCATGATCTT
>CALLYN010000303.1 GCA_937858455.1 uncultured Kouleothrix sp. | reverse complement strand
GTGAGAGCCGATGTTGCACAATCTCTGGCAAATCATGTGCAATCTATTGACAAAAGATTGGCATCGTGCTATCTTATATACCGTTCAGTCAGAAAGGTTCCGTTGCAAAGTATGTGCAACGGAACACACCAGGCACAACCGTGATAGCAAGCGACACGATCACAACCAGCGGCTACAACCCGACGGCGCTCAAGATCCTGCACACCGCAGCGCAGCTGTTCATGCAGCTAGGCTACCGCGCGGTCTCGATCAACGACATCGTCAAGGCCGCCGAGATCACCAAGCCGACGCTGTACTACTACTTCGCCGACAAAGCCGAGCTGTTTACGCAGATGGGGCTGCAGAAGCTCGAGGCCATGCACGCGGCGATCGACGCCGCGCTGGTGGGCGCGCGCGGCCTCGAGGCCCGGCTGGCGGCGCTGGCCGGGGTGCTGCTGAACGCCAGCGACGGTGATATGCGCCTGATGCGCCACGAGATGGCCGAGCACCTTGGCCCGGCGCACCAGGCGCGGCTTGCCCAGGCGTTTCAGCAGCACCTGTTCATGCCGATCTACCACGAGATGCAGGCCGGCATCGAGCGCGGCGCGCTGGCGCAGCACTCGGCCGCCGAGCTGACAATGCTGTTTCTAGCGCTGATGGAGGCGTTCCACGGCTACGGCGGCCAGATCAGCGGCATGCAGCTGCCGCCGCAGATCGGCCAGTTTCGCCCGCAGGTGTTTACCCCCGCCGCGCTGGTGGGTATGTTTCTGTATGGGGTTGCACGAACAGAGGAGCGAGGAGCAACAGAATGACCACCCTTCCGCAATCGCGCTTCGGCGGCCGGCTCAAGCGGCCGAGCCTGCCGGTGATCATCGCCGCCGTTCTGGTGCTGGCGCTGATCGCGACACTGCTGATCCGTACGTTCGCCGGCCGCGCGGCCGACCCGCTTGCCGGCGGCACGGCCGCCACCGTGGCGCGCGGCCCGCTGGTGGCCAGCATCATCGCCACTGGCAAGCTCGAGCCAAGCCAGACTGCCGCGCTCTCGTTTAACGGCGCCACTGGGCGCGTGGCCGAGGTGCTGGTGGCTGAGGGCGACGCGGTGGCCAAGGACGCAACCCTGGTTCAGCTCGACACCCGCCGCCTCCAGGCCGAGTTCGCCGCCGCCGATGCCGCGCTGGCCCAGGCTCAGGCCGACCTGCAGGGCCTGAAGGATGGCGCGACGCCCGAGGAGCTTGCCGCCGCCAAGGCTCAGGTCGCGGCCGCTCAGGGCCTGCTGCGCCAGACCAACGGCAGCGTCACGCCGGCCGACGTGCGCGCGGCCCAGGCTGCCGTCGACGAGGCCCGCGCGCGCATGGCTACGCTCGAGGGCGCCCCCAGCTCCGACGCGCTGACCCGCGCCCAGGCCGCGCTGGTTGAGGCCCAGGCCAACCTCGATCAGCAGCGCAGCGCGCTGGCTACTGCCAAAGAGCAGGCCAACCGCGCGATCGAGCTGCGCGCCAACGCCCTGCGCGATGCCCAGGCCACCTACGCCCAGGCGCAGCGCGACCGCCAGCGCGCGCTCGACGACGACCGCGACCCGCGCACCAATGCGCCGCTGACCGACTCGGCCAAAGAGGCGTATATCAACGCCGCCGCCGCCGCCGAGCGCGCCATGAGCGACGCCGACGCCGCGCTGGTGCTGGCCCGCGCCGACTACGAGGCCGCCAAGCAGGGCGAGATCGCCGGCCTTGCCGACGCGAATGCCAAGCTCGCGCGCGCCCAGACCGACCTGAACACGCTGCTGAACCCGAATGCCCAGGACGTGGCCGCCGCGCGCGCGCAGCTCGAGCAGGCTCAGGCCAACTTTGCGCGCCTCAGCGGCGCCCAGCGCCAGGGCGCCGTCGAGGCCCAGCAGGGCAACGTCGCCGCCGCGCAGGCCAAGCTCGACCAGCTGCTCGCCGACCCGAAGGCCAGCGATCTAGCCCGCGCCCAAGCGCGCGTGGCCCAGGCCCAGGCCCAGCTCGACCTGGCGAAGATCAAGCTCGACGACGCCACCCTGCGCGCGCCATTCGCCGGCACTGTCGCGGCGGTGAACGTCACGGCGGGCGAAGACGTGGGCCAGCAGGCGCCCGTGACGCTGCTCGACACCAGCCGCTACCAGGTGAAAGTCACCGTCGACGAAGTCGACGTGGCGCGCGTCGCGGTGGGCCAGCAGGTCGAGGTGCTGCTCGACGCGCTGGGCGCGCCCGCGCTCAGCGGCACTGTCAAGCGCATCTCGCCGCAGTCCGAGGCCGGCAAGAGCGTCACTTCCTACGAGGTGGTCGTCGAGATCGACGCCGGCGCGCGCCCGGTGAAGCCAGGCATGACCGCCAGCGCCAGCATTATTAGCGCCCGGCGCGACGGCGCGCTGCACATCCCGGCCGCGGCCGTGCGCGAGGAGAACGGCGCCAGCGTGGTGACGCTGATCAGCGCCGACAAAGACGGCAAGCAGCAGCTCAGCACCCAGCCGGTGCAGGTGGGCCTGCGCGCCGGCGACCAAGTCGAGATCCTCGGCGGCCTGAACGAGGGCCAGCAGGTGCTCGTCAAGTAACACGACCGCGTGTCAGGTAGCATAGCAAACGCGGTGGCCCGCGTTCTGAGCTAATTCTGCATCCGGCAGAAAGGGGAGACCATGAGCATCAACTACGTAACCGAGGCCGAGGTCGCCGAATATGTGACCGAGCCGGTGGTGCGGATCGAAAATGTGACCAAAGATTTCACCACCGGCGGCTCCAGCTTCCGCGCGCTCGACGACGTGTCGGTCGAGATCCACCGCGGCGAGATGGTGGCGATCATGGGGCCGTCGGGCAGCGGCAAGAGCACACTGATGACGATCATCGGCCTGCTCGACAGCCCGACCAGCGGCAACTACTGGCTCGACGGCCAGGACGTAAGCGGCCTCAGCCGCTTCGAGCAGGCGCGCGTGCGCAACGCGAAGATCGGCTTTGTGTTCCAGAGCTTCAACCTGCTGCCGCGGCTCTCGGCGCTGAAGAATGTCGAGCTGCCGATGGTGTACGGCCGCGTCGACGCGCGCGAGCGCGAGCAGCGCGCCCGCGAGGCGCTCGTCGCCGTGGGCCTGGGCGACAAGCTC
>CALLYN010000302.1 GCA_937858455.1 uncultured Kouleothrix sp. | reverse complement strand
GGGCCGGCAATGCCGGCCCGCGCATCTGTTAGCGCACCAGGTTTCGGATCAGGCGCCGCGGTGGGCTGCGCCCTCGGAGGCCGCACGCAGCTGCTCGGCTTTATCGAGCAGCTGGCGGCGCTCCTGCACGCTCAGCGCATTCGAGGCAATCAGGCGCCACTCGCCGTGCTCAAGCCAGGCCCACTGGCCGGCCTCGGTGCTGATCCATCGCGGAGCTTTGGGAGCATCGTTGTGTAATTTCATTGTATCGTACCTTTGCGATTATATGCACTGTTCACTGTTGAAGTATACCCGATCGATATTACACTTGCGTATAGCTTAGGGCATGATTGTGTGACAATTAGATTATATGACTGACACTGTTGCATTGTTCGGGATCTGAATGATAACCTTGATCACCGTTTCGCCGATGCCGGCCACGCATGGCGCCAGCATCGGCGAAAAAGCAGTAAGCAAGTAGCGATCCTACGCCAAGCGCGGCGCGACCTGCTCGGCGAAGATCTGCAGCGGCTCGTGGTCGTAGGCAATGCGCGGGAAGTAGGTGATCAGGTAGTTTACACCAGCGTCGGCCAGCGCCTGCAAGCTCTCGGCAACCTGGTCGGGCGTGCCGACGATCGCGGCCTGGCGCAGCTGCTCGACACTCCAGCCATAGGTAGCGCGTATGTTCTCGGTAGCGCGCTCGATATCGTCGCCGGGCTTGAGGAACACAATATTCACGTTGCTCGACCGGATGATCGACTCGTAGTCGCGGCCAAGCTGCTGGCAGTGCGCGCGCAGCACATCGAGCTTATGCCGCACCTGCTCGGGGGTACCGCCGAAATTGCAGGCGTTGCCGTATTTCGCCACCAGCTTGAGCGTCACTTGCTCGCCGCCGCCGCCGATCCACAGCGATGGGTAAGGCTTCTGCACGCCGCGCGGCTCGTTGATCGGCCCGTTAATCTTGAAGTACTCGCCCTCAAACGTCGGCGTCGTTTCGGTCCACATCTTTACCATGATCTCGGTAGCCTCGCGGAACGCGCGCATGCGGTCGCGCGTCTCGGGGAAGCCATAGCCGTAAGCTTTCCACTCGTGCTCGTACCAGCCCGCGCCGATGCCGCAGTACAGCCGGCCATGGCTCAGCACATCCACCGTCGAGGCGATCTTCGCCAGCAGCGCCGGGTTGCGGTAGCCAATACACGTCACCATCTGGCCAATCTTCACGCGCTCGGTATCGCGCGCCAGCGCCGCCGTGATCGTCCAGGCCTCGAACACCGCCTCTTGCTCGATCCGTGGCACGGTATGAAAATGATCATATACCCAAATCGAGTCGTACACAGCGAGCCCATCGGCCGCCTTGGCCACGCGCGTCATCGCCTCGTACTTCTCGATCGGGTCGGCAATCTCGATCAAATCAAGGCGCCAGCCCTGCGGTACGAACGTCCCAAACCGAAGTGTCATGATCGCCCCTTTCTACAGGCCCTCGTGAGGATCAAGCTGCCCGAAGCACCACGCGCGGTGTATGGTGCCAACAGGATGTTCTGCGTGCTGTGGCCCCCAAGCCCCCAGCACTTGTATTTCGAACCTATTGTACCCGAGATACGCCAGCGATATACTGTATGGGGCCTTATGCAGTTACGCGGTTTCGCGTCTCGATGCGGCGAGATTGCAGCCTGCGGCAGCATGGTACTCGGTCATCTTTTTTGTGCGGTTTTTCCGCGCGCCACGCGGAAAAACCGCACACAGACACAAAGAACGTACCACTCTGCCGAAGGCAGAGCGCGCCAAATACGTCAATCCTGCTTTAATCAGTTCCTCATTCTGGCGTGTTATATGTTGTTATACGCGGCGATAACGCGCCATGTTGAAAAAGAGTACAATAGCGCTATGCGAATTCTTGTGGTTGAAGACGAGCCAGCAATCGCGGCGTTTATCACACAGGGTCTA
>CALLYN010000301.1 GCA_937858455.1 uncultured Kouleothrix sp. | reverse complement strand
GATCGCGTCGGCCATGGCGACGCCGTCGGCGTCGGCGCGCGCGAGGCTGGTGGTATCGAAGGTGCCGGCGGCGGCGCGGCTGCCGAGGTAGGTCGTGTGGTAGCGCACGCCCTCTTCGTCGGCAAAGGCGTACAGCTCAATGACAAAAGGCAGGCACGCGCCCGCATCGTGGAGCTGCTGCACGGCGGCGAGCGCGGCCAGCACGCCCAGCGGGCCGTCGTAGCGCCCGGCATCGCGCACCGAGTCGAGGTGCGAGCCAAGCAGCAGCGCAGGCGCGCCGGGCGCGGCGGCCTCGTAGCGGCCGATCAGGTTGCCGATCGCGTCGTGGCGCACCGCCATGCCGGCAGCGCGCATCCATTCGGTCACCAGCGCGTTGGCCTGGGCCAACGCCGGCGTCGCGAAGCGGCGGGTGATCCGGCCCGGCTCCTCGCTGCAGGCGGCCAGCGCGTCGCAGCGGCGCAGCACCGCTTCGGCGTAGGTTTGGGCGGTAGCCGGGGCTTCGTGCATGGTGCGGCGCTCCTATGCGAGGTAGATTATCTGGCGCCGGCGCGTATGCGGCGCCGGTGGTGCATGCCTCGTGGCGCCGCAAGGGCTGCATAGGCTCCGCGAGGCATAGCCGCACGGCGCGCTAGCCGGCACGGGCTTTCTTCAAACTAGCCGGCGCCCTAGCGGTCGATATGCGCGCCCTGGTCGATCCAGGCGCCCAGCAGCGCGCGCTCGTCGTCGGTGATGTCCGTCTTGTTGCCGAAGGGCATGGTCTTTGACACCACCGCGCGCTCCTTGATGCGCGCGGCCATGCGCTGGATCACCTCGGGCGTATCGAACATCACGCCGGCCGGCGCGACGGTGAACTGCGTGTCGGTGGGGTGGGCCGAGTGGCACTGCACGCAGCGGCGCGCGATCACATCGCGCGCCGAGGCGAACGCCACCGGCGCGCTGGCCGACGCTGCCGAGGGGCCGCGCTGGCGGGCGATCAACAGGGCCACGAGCGCCAGCGCGACGATCGCGGTGCCGGCGGCGTAGCGTAGCCACTGCCCGTAGGTGAAGCGGATGTTCATGAAGTGGCGCACGCCGGCGCCGCCGGCCATGAGGATCGCCAGGATGAGCCAGTTGAGCGTGTTGCCATAGGTGCTGGGGAAATGGTTGCTGACCATAATAAACAGCACCGGGAAGGTCATGTAGTTGTTGTGGATCGAGCGCTGCTTGGCCCGGTTCGAGAGCGCCGGGTCCTGCGGCTTGCCGGCGCGCGTGGCGGCCACCAGCTCGCGCTGCGAGGGCACGACATAGAACCAGACGTTGCCGGTCATCAGCGTGCCGAGCAGCGCGCCGACGTGGATGTAGGCGGCGCGCCCGCCGAGCACGCGCGAGAGCCCAAACGCCACCGCCACCAGCAGCGCAAACGAGATCGTCGCCGCCAGGCGGCCGCTCGCGCCGATCGGCGAGCGCCATAGCAGGTCGTAGGCGAACCAGCCCAGCACCAGCGTGCCGACGCCGGCGGCGATTGCCACGGCCGGGCTGATCGCGGCCACCGCCGGGTCGACCATATAGGCCGCGCCGCCCAGGTAGTACACCAAGACGAGCAGGGTAATGCCCGAGACCCAGGTGGTAAGGTTCTGGAACATGAACCAGTGCACCTTTTCGGGGTAGGGCATGCCGGGCGGCAGCAGCTTCTTCTCGACCTCGTAGAACGCGCCGCTGTGCAGCAGCCAGATCTTGCCCTGCACGCCCTCCTTGGGCTCGTCGAGCGGGCGCAGGTTGCGGTCGAGCCAGTTGAACAGCAGCGAGTTGCCGATCCACATGATCCCGGCGATCACGTGAACCCAGCGCACCACCAGGTCGAGCAGCTCGTGAAGGGTTGCGTCCATGGGCTTGGTTCCTTGGGTGTGAGTTTGTGAGAATCGGTGCGTAGTATAGCATGCCCGGCGGGCGTCCCTGCTGGGGCCTGGGCAGAGCGGTGCTCTTCTCTGTATCGTGTGCGGTTGTTCCGCATTCCGCGGGGAAAAATTGCACACAGAAGATCAACACGCACCATGCCGCCGCAGGCGCAATCGCGTACCCTGAGGAAGCCGAATCACGCGAGCGCGTAACTCCTATCCATAAACAAGGCCGTCGCTTGTGCGGCCACGGTGGCGCATGCCTTGTGGCGCGGAAGCGCGTGCTGCGATGGCCTGAGGCTGGCGGAAGGGCGAGGCGCTAGCTCGTAACCATGCCCTACTACATGGCGTTAGATCCTCTATGGGCCGGTCGCCTTGGTAGTGCATCTGGCCGGCCCGGCAACCAAGGAGAGTACCATGCTTCGTAGATTCTTTCCCGCTGCGCTGGTGGCGCTAGCGCTGGTGCTGAGCGGATGCGGCGGCACACCGGCCGCGAGCGTGCCCACGGCAGCGCCAACGGCCGAGCCGACCGCTGCGCCAACTGCTGCGCCGACCGCTGCGCCAACTGCTGCGCCAACTGCTGTGCCGGCCGCCAGCGCCGCCGGGCCGAGCGACCCGGTGCTCGAGCAGGCGGTGCGCCGCAAGCTCAGCGACGTGGGCATGGCCATCCCGTACACGATCGTCGTCGAGCAGCAGAGCGGCGATGCCGCGCGCGTGCAGGCCATCCCCAACGACTTTGGCGTCGTCGACCCGGCCTGGCTGTTTGTGAAGCGCCACGACGGCGTGTGGACCGTGGTGGCCGGCCCCGGCACCGCCTTCCCGCCCGAAGACCTCGCGGCGGCCGGCATCCCGGCCGGGCTCGCCCTGCGCGAAGACTCCAACAGCGCCGCAGCGATCGAGCGCGCGGTGCGCGAAAAGCTCAAGGCCGATGGCATTACCTTCGGCTATACCGTCTCGGTGCAGGCTGGGGTGGCCGATTTTGTGCGCGTGCAGACCATCCCGACCGACCCCAAGACCACCGACCCGGCCTGGGTGTTTCTGGCGCGCAAGGGCGATGCGTGGAGCGTGGTAGCTGGCCCCGGCACCGCGTTCGGCCCCGACGACCTCGCGAAAGTCGGCGTGCCGGCCGCGCTGCTGCCGGGCGCTGCGGCCGCCTGCAGCGAGCTGCACGACCCGCTCAAAGATCTACTGAAGGTCGACGTAACGCAGAACGAGGCGGCATTCGGCGAAATGCTCAGCGGCAAGGTGCTCCAGGGCTGCCAGCTCACCGCGCTTGGCAACGGCGGCAATTTCAGCAGCTTCGTGGATGTGAGCCGCCAGATCGGCGAACTGCTGGCTAAAGGTGGCTGGAAGGCCGACGAGCAGTACGTCGCCGATGGGCCTACCGGCACGGTGCAGGGCTATCGCAAGGGCGGCGACCTGGCGATTGTGTCGGCCGATTGGCAGCCGGCCGAGGGTGTGAGCTGCCCGGCCGATCAGCCGATCGGCGACTGCAAGCTCACGCCGGCGCAGCAGCACTACACGATCGTCGTGAGCGTCGCGCCCGCTGCGTAATACCAAATTCGCTTGATCACTGACACTTTGGTGGGGGTTTGGGGGCGGCGAAGCCGCCCCCAAATTTCTTATT
>CALLYN010000300.1 GCA_937858455.1 uncultured Kouleothrix sp. | reverse complement strand
TCGTGGCGGCGATCGGCACGTTTGGCTATAACTTCAGCGTGGTGCTGCCGCTGCTCTCGGGCTTTGTGCTGCACACCAGCGCCGCTGGCTACGGCGGGCTCTCGGCGTTCCTGGGCTTTGGCTCGCTCGTCGGCGCGCTCAGCACCGCTTACACCCGCCAGGTGACGGTGCGGCGGCTGATCGGCGGCTCGATTGTGTTTAGCATTCTGCTGGGCCTGGTGGCGATTTCCACCAACTTCACGCTTTCGGGCGGGCTACTGGTGGCGCTGGGCTTTGCCGGCATCCTGTTCTCCACCAGCGCCAATACGCTGCTGCAGCTCACCGTGCCCGATGCGCTGCGCGGCCGTGTGCTGAGCCTGTATATGCTGCTGTTCGCCGGCAGCACGCCGATTGGCGGCTTTCTGATCGGCTCGCTCTCGAATGTGATCGGCGTCTCCGAGACGCTGCTGCTGTGCGCCGGCCTGTGCCTGCTGGGCGTCGGCGGCGCGCTGGTGTACCGCTGGCGAACACAGTAGCGGCTTGCTCTCTGCAGCGATGCTCGCCGCTGCCGCCATGTGCCGACTGGATGGATAGCCCATGAAGAACGCGCATCCCTCAACCGAACGCGAGCCTGGCACGCTCGGCCGGCTCTACTCGCTTATCCTGCCGTACCGCACCACCGTCGCCGCCGGCCTGGCATGCCTGATTCTTTCGGTGGCCGCCGAGCTGTACCCGCCGCTCGTCTGGCAGCAGGTCGTCGATATCGGGCTGGCCCAGCGCGACTGGACGTACATCGGCTGGCAGCTGGCGGTGCTGGTGCTGGTGTTTGGGCTTGGCCAGGTGTGCTCGGCGGTGCGCGGCGTCCTGCTCGAGCGCGCGGGCCAGCAGCTGACCCTCGACCTGCGCCTGCGCATGCACGCCAAGCTCCAGTCGCAGTCGGCGGCGTATTTCGCCCAGCGCCGCACCGGCGATCTGCTGGCGCGCCTCACCGCCGATGTCGAGAGCGTGCAGGATGTGCTGATCCGCGGCACCGACTCGGTGGTGGCCAATGCGCTGCGCGTGTTCGGCGTGGCCGCGATCTTTATCGCGCTGCAGCCGGCGCTCGGCCTGATTGTGCTCCTGCCGATGTTGCTGGTGGGCCTGCTGCTGATGCGCTACAACCGCCGCGTGCGCCCGGTCTATCGCGCGGCGCGCCGCCGCCTGGGCGAGCTGAGCGCACAGATCAGCGATAACATCAACGGCGTGCGCGTGATCCAGGCTTTCGCCCAGGATCGCCGCGTCGCGGCAGCGCTTGAGCGCATCGGCCGCGAGCTGTACGGCCAGCAGGTGCGCGCGGTGATGCTGCGCAACCGCGTGTTCCCGCTTATTCGCTGGGTGGCCAACTTCGGCAATGTGCTGATGCTGGGCGGCGGCGTGTGGTTTATCATGCGCGGCCAGTTTACCCTCGGCGGCCTGCTGGCCTACCGCGGCTACGGGCGCTACTTCTACGGCCCGATCGACGACCTGGTGAATATCAACGATCTGCTGCAGCAGGCCGCAGCCGCCGGCCGCCGCATCTTCGAGGTGCTCGACGCCGATGTGTCGATCGCCGACGCGCCGGGCAGCCGTGCCCTGCCCGCCCCACTGCGCGGCGACATCCGCTTCGAGCGCGTCAGCTTCGGCTACGACCCGGCCCGGCCGGTGCTGCACGATATCAGCTTGCACATCCGCCCGGGCGAGCGCGTGGCGCTGCTCGGCCCTTCGGGCGCCGGGAAGTCGACGCTGCTGGCGCTGGTGGCGCGCCTGTACGATCCCGACGCCGGCCGCGTGTCTGTCGACGGCCACGACCTGAGCGAGGTGACGCTCGCCTCACTGCGCGCGCAGATCGGCCAGGTGGCGCAGGAGACGTTTCTGTTCAATACTTCGGCGTTTGAAAACCTGCGCTTCGGCCGCCCCGACGCCAGCCGCGCCGAGGCCGAAGACGCCGCGCGCGCCGCCAATGCCCACGCCTTCCTGGCGGCCCTGCCCGAAGGCTACGATACCCTCGTGGGCGAGCGCGGCGTCAAGCTCTCGGGCGGCCAGAAGCAGCGCCTGGCGGTGGCGCGCGCGCTGCTGACAAACGCGCCGCTGCTGCTGCTCGACGAGCCAACCAGCGCAGTCGAGCCTGAGTCCGAGGCGCTGATCATCGAGGCGCTCGAGCGGCTGATGCGCGGCCGCACCACGCTGATTGTGTCGCACCGGCTGTCGCTGGCGCGCTCGGCCGACCGCGTAGTGGTGATCGCCGACGGCCGGATCGCCGAGGATGGCCCGCCCGGCGAGCTGATGGCCCGGCCCGGCAGCCGCTTCGCCGCCATGCTCGCGGCCGACACCCCCGAGGCGCTCGTTGGGCCAAACGGCCAAGAGTAGTACCTCGCGGCCGCCATGTCTCCTAATGCTAAGTAGCTCTGCCGTACTATTGATCTGGCGCGCGCGAAAGCCTATACTGAACACCGGGCGTCGAAAGCGATGCCCGGATTTTTGTTCTGCGCGCGTTGTGCCCGCAGGCGCTTTGCCCCATTCAGGCAAGCAGCGAGGAGCCGTCATGGACATGCGTTTTGATGAAAAAGGGAAGTTCTATACCCCGCGCGTTGCGAAAGATACCCTGCCCGCGCTGATCCGCACAGTGGATCAGGTGATCGTCGGCCAGGTGTATGTGCGGCCCGACAAGCGCATCAAAGATGATCTGAGCGAAGATACCTCGCGCTTTCTGCCAGTTACCGACGCGCGTGTCTACGACGCAGCCAGCGAGTCGCTGCTGTACCACAGCGCGTTTCTGCTGGTCTCCTACCGGCATATTGTGATGCTGAGCCCGCTCGACGCGATGGCCGACGTGCGGCCGGTGCCGTGGGCGCCGGCGGTGAAGGAGCAGCCATGAGCACGCCAATGCTGCGCGAGTTTACCTCGGCCGCCGGCCCGCCCGCGCCGCCGCCGCTGCCCAAGCTGCCGCCCGAGCCCACCACGATCGACGAGACCGGCCTCGGCATGGGCTTCCTGACCGACCTCGTGCTGAAGACCGTGTACTTCCACGGCAATATCACCGGCCAGCAGATCGCCGAGTCTACCAAGCTGCCGTTCCTCGGCGTGCTCGACAAAGTGCTCGAATTTCTCAAGCTCGAAGAGTATGTCGACATAATCGGCGCACAGGGCGGCTTCAGCGAGCGCTCGTTTCAGTATGTGGTTGCGGCGAAGGGCCGCGTGAAGGTAAACGAGGTGCTCGACCGCTCGCAGTACGCCGGCCCGGCCCCGGTGCCGCTGGCCGAGTACGTCGCGATGGTGCGCCGCCAGGCCATGGGCGAGCTGGTGGTCGACGCGCGAACAGTGCGCGAGGCCTTCAGCGGCCTGGTGATCAACGAGCATATGTTCGATAAGATCGGCCCGGCCGCCAACTCGGCGCGCTCGCTGTTTCTGTATGGCCCGCCCGGCAACGGCAAGACGACGATCGCCGAGGGGATCGCCAACATGCTCGGCGGCCACGTGATGATCCCGTATGCCGTCGAGATCGATGGCCAGATTATCAAGCTGTACGACCCGCTGATCCACCGCGCTGTCGAGCTGCCGGCCCAGCCCGCGCCCGAGCCGGCCCGCCCATTCGGCGCCGCGCCGCTGGC
>CALLYN010000299.1 GCA_937858455.1 uncultured Kouleothrix sp. | reverse complement strand
CGCGCTCGCCCGGCCGAACGAGCACCAGGTCGCCCTTGCGCACCTCGGCAATCGGAATGTCTATCTCTTCGAAAGAACCGGGAGCCGAGAGCTGAGAGCCGGCTGTGGCCTGCTCAGGGTTTTCGGCGCTTGGTTCCTGGCTCTTTACCTTCGGCCGCAGCACACGCGCCATCTTCGGCTGGAGGCCAATCAGCGCCTTGATCGCCGCGCCCGTCTGGCTTTTGGCGCGGGCCTCGAGGTACTTGCCCACCAGGATCAGCGTAATAATCAGCGCGGCGGTTTCGAAGTAGACGTGGCCAGCCAGCCCAAAGGCCAGCAGCGCGACGCTGTAGACATACGCAGCCGACGAACCGAGGGCGATCAGCGTGTCCATATTCGCGGTGCGGGCTCTGAGCGCCTTCCAGGCGTGCACATAGTAATCCCAGCCGCTGTAGAACTGCACCGGCGTCGCCAGCGCCAGAAACAGCCAGTTGAGTATGTCGGCGCGCGCGGGGTAGTGCATCGTCATGGTGGCGCCGTGGCCCATAGCCTGCTCATTCGCGGCCCAGAACGGCGTAAGCCAGGGCGCAATCAGCCCGAAGTCGCGCGCCATCGAGAGCACAAACAGCGGCAAACCAAGCGCAATGCCGACCATCAGCTTGCGGCGCTTCTGCGCCAGCTCGCGCGCGCGCGCAGCCGCCTCGGTATCTTCGGGCGTCGCGCTAGCGTCGTCGATCTCGACCACGCCATAGCCGGCGTTCTCGATCGCGGCCTTGAACTCAGGCCAGCCGGCCTGCGTCGGCAGGTATGTCAGGCTGGCCTGCTCGCTCGCCAGGTTCACGCTGGCCGAAAGCACGCCAGGAACCTTCTTGAGGGCACGCTCGACGCGGCTCGAGCACGAGGCGCAGGTCATGCCGGTGACGGGGATGTCGAGCTGATCGGTGATCACGCCGTAGCCGGCGCGCTCGACCGCGCCAAGCAGCTCGGGGGCGGCCACCTGCGCAGGATCGTAGCTCACGCTCGCCTGCTCGCTCGCCAGGTTCACGCTAGCCGCCTCGACGCCCGGCACTTTCTTCAGCGCGCGCTCGACGCGACTCGAGCACGAAGCGCATGTCATACCAGTGACGGGCAGATGAATCTGTTGGACTGCCATAGTGATCATTTCCTAAGTACAGCTACCGCAGGTTCGCTCCGAATTTTCAGGACAAAGGACGAAAGATGGAAGATGAATCAGCGTCGTCTTTCGTCTTGCATCTTTCGTTAAACCCGGTTCGGATGTGTGATAGCCTGCACTAAGAACCAAAAACCGAGAACCACGCCCCGGCAGGCGCCGGATGGTTCCCGGTTCTCGGCACCTGCTGAAGGATCTAGCCGACCTGCGTCACCTGCTCGTAGCCGGCCTCGTTGATCGCCGCGACAATCAGCGCAGCGGGCACGGTATCGGCGTGCTCGACGGTGACGAGCTTGCTCTCGAGGGCGACCTGTACCTTCTGCACGCCTGGCACGGCCGCTACTTCCTTGGTGATCGCGTTTACGCAGTGCTGGCACGATATCTCGGGAACCTGAAATTGCTCGGTTGTCATTGCATTCTCTCCTGCTAGGCCGCTCGATACCCCCTCCCAGGGGGGATGGGTCTAGTATAGCACTGTGGTTGATCTATGTCAACGGCCAGAGTGATGCGCGGGGCTGTTATAGAACCACGACCTGGACATGCGACACGCAGCAGGAACAGAAGACCAAAGACCAAGGGCGAATAGCGCGGTCTCCCCCTCCTGCGTGGCTCCGTCCAGCATGACGGATCACTCTGTTGCTTTGGTATTATGCGTCGCCCTTGCCGGCGGCAGGCTCAAGCACGGCGCGAATTCGGCGCACGCCCGCGCCGACAGCCTCGTCCTTGACGACGTGGAAGCGGCCAAGCTCGGCGGTACGGGCCACGTGCGGGCCGCCGCAGATCTCGCGGCTGAAATCGCCGATCGCGTACACCAGCACGCGCTCGCCGTAGCGCTCGCCGAACAAACCGATCGCGCCGGCGTCGCGCGCCTCCACCAGGCTCATCTCGGCCGACGACACCGGCAAGTCGCGCGCGATCTGCGCGTTCACCAGCACCTCGACGGCGCGCAGCTCGGCGTCGCTCAGGCGCTGCGGGTGCGCGAAATCGAAGCGCAGCCGCTCGGCGGTAATGTTGCTGCCGCGCTGCTCGACGTGCGGGCCAAGCACCTGGCGCAGCGCGGCGTGCAGCAAGTGTGTAGCGGTATGCAGGCGGGTTGTCTCGGGCCGGCGCTCGGCCAGGCCGCCACGAAAGCGCGCCGTGCCGCCCTGGCGCGAGCGCTGCTGGTGCTCGGCAAACGCCGCCGCGACGCCACCGTGATCGAGCGCGAGGCCCTGGCGCCCGGCCAACTCCTCGGTCAGCTCGATCGGGAAGCCGTAGGTCTCGTACAGCCGGAACGCCGCCGCACCGCTCAGCTCGCGCTCGCCGGCCGCGTGCCCGAAAACGCGCTGCTGAGCCACGACCTTTTCGAAGGCATCATACACGTCCTGCTCCCGGGCATTTATTCCTGCGTCGTTCACGACGTCGAATGCCTGAAAGCCAAGATGGGTATCTGAAAAATGGAGGATGCGCACGGGGAAAAGGTTATTGGTTAATGATTACCGGTTTCCGGGACCGGTAATCAACGATTTTTTAAAGATTCTGTAAGCGCACGTGAGCGATATAATCGGTTTGCGGCGGATCGGTCAGCCCGAGACTTCTCGCCATGGTAACCAATTGTCCGCGGTGGTAGGTGCTGTGTTGCATACAATGCAAAATCATCTGTGCCCTGTTCTGTGTATACTGATTGCCATTGATATGCACATACGTCGAATAACCCGCAAAATAGCCGGCATCCTTATCGGCGACCAGGTCGCGAAACTGTACCGAGCAGGCGAGCAGGCCTTCGAACACGTCTTTTGTGCTGCCGGAAAAATAATCGGTCAGAAACTTTTCTGGCCCATCGCCGTTCAAACGTTCGATCCATACTTTTTCCGCCCCCCAAATGTGAAGCAGGGTTTTATGAAGCGAGGGAAAACTGGAGGGCAGTTCCCTCGTCATCAGTTCGGCCGGTTTTCTTCCGAGCCAGTCGACCATCAGCCGGTTTGCCCAGAGATTGTAGGTCGTATAATCCTTCAAGAGTATTTCAAGTGTCATGGCAGATTTTTAGAATTGCCAAAAATACGTTGTTTGGGCTGGCGGCAAAAAAATAAGCATCTGTATATGGCTGCAATATCTGGCATAAGTTTTGAACGAATTGTTTTATCTCCCAGCGCGTAAATCAAATTATCCTTAATCACTGCCAAAGGTTTGCCGGCATGGCCATCAGGAGAAACAAAATGCCGGACGGAAAGTATTATGATTGCTACACAGTTTCACGTTCAAGGAGGCCAGATTACGGCCGAAGGGGGAGTAGAATTGTTTCAAAATTCGCCTAATCCTTTTATCGAAATGACGCTTTTATGGTTTCGTTTGCCTGAAATCGCAAACGTCGTGCTGAGAATTTTCGATGCGAAGGGGAAAGAAATCAATGCCAAATACGGCACCTTCGATCCCGGCGAAAATCATGTGGTATTGCATCGTACGGATTTGCGGGAACCGGGTTTGTACACCTGCCGTCTCGAGACGCCGTTTGGCACAGCAAGCCGCAAATTGATGATGTATTGATCTTTTCTAATCCACGTCCCATGATGAGGGCCGTCTCGCAAATAAACTTGCAAGACGGCCCCTTTTTATTATTAGGCTTCTCCCGACAATGTTAAAACCCGGAAAGCACAACGGCCAGGAAATTAATCACTTCATGCTCAGGACAATATCCGGCATATCTCGTCCAGCATCTTGTCGTTGTCCGCGATTGCCTTGGCGGCAATGGCCTGAAGTCCTGCCACGTTTTTATCCGACACATCCGACATCTCGGCATTTTCTTCCGGAACATCCGGATTAATGCGAAGGTATTGCGGCGTTCCGTCATGGGCGGGAGGGAGCACATAACGCATCTGATAATCAACCGTTTCTGACACACCTTGCATCAGGATATCGATAATCGGACGCAACCATTGCGCCTGTCCCCACGATTTGGCCTTTTCATACAGGTAAGGCTTGGAAATATGGCCCGTGCCCAGGGAAAGCATGAAATAATCGCAAGATTCGACGGTGCTCACCTCCGCTGTAAAAGATTCGAATTCATTTTCTTCCTGCACCGTTTCCACCGGGGGGGCCGTTGCAGCCCCTGCGACGGGTTTGTTTTTTCGGCGGAGCAATTCCATCGCCTCGGTATAGGCCAGCATGGAGGGGTTGTTGGCGAATACGCCGCCGTCAACGAGAGCCAGATATTTCTCCGCGCTCCAGGGCAGGTGATTTGGCTCGAAATACGTCGGTGCTGCAGAGGTAGAGCGGGCGATATCGCGCAAACGGAAGTT
>CALLYN010000298.1 GCA_937858455.1 uncultured Kouleothrix sp. | reverse complement strand
GCGCTGGCGCGCCGGCCCGATCTGCGCGTGACGGTGCGCTCGGACGAGCCGCTCGGGCCGGCGCAGAGCCGCGCGCTCAGCGCCGAGTTCCTGCGCGAGCAGCTTGGCCGCCTCGGCAATACGCCCTACCAGCTGGCCGAGCTGGAGCTCGACCTGCGCGGCCAACCGTTTGCGCCCAGCTCGCTGCTGAACAGCCTGCGCCGCTCCGCCACCGAGCAGCTGGCCGAGCTGCAGGCCACAGCGCGCTGGATAGCGATCAACGACCCGGAACAGGCGCTTGCTGCGCTCAGCGCGCGTCCTTGGCTAAAACAAACTCACGAGCTGCCTAGCCACCAAGACACCAAGACACCAAGAATACCTGAACCAGATACGATTGCAGAGGAACCTTCGCGCCCTGATGCCTTGCTGGCAGCTTCGCGGCCGTCTATTCAACATGAACTGCACCTGCTGGTGCGCACGCCCGAGCAGCTCGAGGCCGCGATCGAGCTGCGCCCGGCCAGCATCACGCTCGACTACCTCGAGCTCTACGGGCTGCGGCCGGCAGTCGAGCGCGTGCAGGAGCACGGAATCGCTGCGCGGGTGGCCAGCCCGCGCGTGCTCAAGCCCAGCGAGCAGCGCGTCGTGCGATTTCTGCTGAAGCTCGGCTGCGCGATCGTGGTGCGCTCGAGCGGGCTGCTCGAGGCGCTGCAGCAGGAAGATTGCCCCGAGCTGATCGGCGACTTCAGCCTGAACGCCGCGAACACCCTGACGGCCGCGACCTTCATGCAGCTTGGGCTTGCGCGCATCACCCCTACGCACGATCTGAACGCCGCCCAGGTGGCCGATCTGGCCGCCAGCCTGGGCGCCGAAAAGCTCGAGGTGGTGGCCTACCAGCACCTGCCGGTGTTTCACACCGAGCACTGCGTGTTCTGCCGCTTTCTCTCGGCGGGCACCAGCTACAAAGACTGCGGCCACCCCTGCGAGCAGCACCGCGTGGCGCTGCGCGACGTGAGCGGCCGCGCCCACCCGGTGATGGCCGACGTGGGCTGCCGCAACACTGTGTTTGGAGCCCAGGCCCAGGATGCCAGCCGGCACCTCGACGCCTGGCGCGAGGCGGGGATCGGCCACTTCCGGCTCGAGTTCGTACACGAGACCGGCGAACAGGTGCGGCGCGTGGGCCAGGCGTGGCGCGAGGCGCTGGCCGGGCGCATGGCCAGCCACGAGCTGGCGCGCCAGCTGGCGCGCGTCGCGCCGCAGGGCGCCACCGAGGGCAGCCTGTTCGTGCCCGACGAGCACCTGATAATCCCGCTGGCGCAGTAGCGCAGCGCGGCAAAGTAGGCGCATTCGGCCTTCGCCACGCGCCAAGCCAGCCGAAGCAACCCTCGCGCTCGCACACGCTCGCATATCCCGACACCGCGCCAGCCCGGCGCGTACGAGAAAGCAGCCAAATGGCACCTGCCACACCCGAACAGACCGCGCTGGTGGACTCGTGGCGGCAGTACTTCGCGGCGGCCTACGCCCGCGACCGGCGCAACGCCGCGAGGCAGAGCTTCGACGAGTACTGGCGCTGGGTGAGAACCTACCTGCTCGAAGGCGGCGCGGGCTACCCTGGCTGGCTGGCGCAGAGCGACGCGCTGCTAGCGCGCGTGCGCGACCCGGCAGCCCACGCGCGGCTCGCGGCCCTCATGCACGCGGCCGGCCGGCGCATCGCCGGCGAGTGGGCCAAAGACAGCGCCTGCCGGCGGATCTACTCCACGTTTCTGCAGGGCCGCCCCAACCTGGCGGAATGGGGCCGCGCGCTGCAAGGCGCGGCCGCGCGCGACAGCGGCGACGGCCGCGCGATCGAGGCAGCGGCGCTTGGCATCGCCGCCGAGCTCGACGCGCTGCTGGGCCCCGCGCCAGTAGAGTGATCGCCACAACACGTTGCCGAACTTCCACGGCCGCCAGCCGCGCCGATGCTATTGTAGCGCGTAGTAGCAGCGAATGGCGGGAGGCTGGCAATGGAACCGATAGCGCCGATCTTCATTATCTCGGGCGGCGCCGGCGCGCTTGGCAAGCATATCGCGCGGGTGGTGCTGGCCCAGTTCCCCGGCAAATTCCCCGAGGTGATCATCATCCCGCAGGTGTCGAACACCGAGCAGCTGACCGAAGCAGTCGAGCAGGCCGCCGCGCGCCGCGGCATCGTCATCCACACCATGGTCGAGCCACGGCTGCGCGCGCTGCTGATCGAGAAAGCCCGCGAGCACCAGCTCGTCGCGCTCGACACAATCGGCGACCCGCTGGCCCAGGTGGCGGCGGTGTTCGGCCAGGCGCCGCTGGGCCAGCCGGGGCTGTACCAGGGCCAGGAGAACGTGTACCTCGAGCGGATCAAAGCGATCGAGTATACTGTCGACCATGACGACGGCCGCAACCCGCACGAGCTCGACCAGGCCGACGTGGTGCTGACGGGCGTTTCGCGCGTGGGCAAGACGCCGCTGAGCATCTACCTCTCGGTGCTGGGCTGGAAGGTGGCCAACGTGCCGCTGGTGCAGGCGGTGGCGCCGCCGCCCGAGCTGTTCGAGATCGACCGCCACCGCGTCGTCGGCCTGACGATCGACGTCGATATGCTGATGCAGCACCGGCGCTGGCGCCAGCAGAACATGGCCGGCATGGGCGGCCGGGCGTACTCCGACCCCGAGGCGCTGTACGACGAGGTCGAGTACGCGCGGCGGATCTTCCGCCGCGGCGGCTTCACCTCGATCAACGTGACGAACAAGCCGATCGAGGAGAGCGCCGACCAGGTGATCGCGCTGATCTCGCGCTGGTTCGAGCACCGCCTGGCGGTTCCGGCGTTGATCACGCGGCCGTAGGCGCGCCTACTGCGGGCGCGCCAGGCCGGTGCGCTCGATCGCCCAGAGCGCGCTGGCGCGCCCGAGGTGCCAGCTCGGCCAGCCGTCGGCGG
>CALLYN010000297.1 GCA_937858455.1 uncultured Kouleothrix sp. | reverse complement strand
AAGCCCACGCAGGGAAACGGGGGCGCGCAGCCCCCGACAAATAGCTGTAACGAAACGCGCCCGCGCGAGACAGCATGTCGTACGGGCGCGGAGCGCCGCGCCGAACCGAAAGGAACCCACCAATGGCACGCTACACCAAGCCCACCGATGACGAGCTGCGCCGCAGGCTGACGCCCCAGCAGTACAAAGTGACCCAGCACGAAGGCACCGAGCCGCCGTTTCGCAACGAGTACTGGAACAACAAGCAGGCCGGCATCTATGTCGACGTGGTGTCGGGCGAGCCGCTGTTTAGCTCGGTCGACAAGTACGACTCGGGCACCGGCTGGCCGAGCTTCACCCAGCCGATCGAGCCGGCCAATATCGTCGAGCGCAGCGACCGCACGCTGTGGATGCAGCGCACCGAGGTGCGCTCGAAGCACGGCGACTCGCACCTCGGCCACGTGTTCGACGACGGCCCGGCGCCCACGGGCATGCGCTACTGCATGAACTCGGCCGCGCTGCGCTTTATTCCGGTGAGCGAGCTTGAGCGCGAGGGCTACGGCGAGTACCTGAGGCTGTTCGAGCGCTCCTAGTTCCAATACGTTGTACATAGCTTCAAAGACTCGAAGACGCCAAGCCTGTGTGGCTTCATGGCGCTTCGAGTCTTTGTGTCTTTGTGGCAAACGTCTCGGGTCACTGTATCTGAAAAGTATTGCGCTTAGCCCGCTCGACGCGCCGCCGCTCAGGGCGCTACCACGTACAGGTATTTGACACCACCTTGCAAACGGGTTACTCTTGGCGCGAACATCTGATCTGAAAGCGCGGAGCGACCTGTATGCCCACGTTGCTCATAGCCACCACCAACCAGAATAAGCTGCGCGAGTACGCGGCGATCTTCGCCGGGCTGCCGTTCGAGCTGCGCACGCTGCGCGACCTCGGCATCGACGACGACGTCGAGGAGACCGGCGCGACGTTCGCCGAGAACGCGCGGCTGAAGGCCGAGTTCTACGCCGCGCGCAGCGGCCTGCCGGCGCTCGCCGACGACTCGGGGCTCGAGGTGCACGCGCTTGGCGGTCCCCGCGGCAGCTTCGGCTGGCGCGAACACAAATCGAACCTGCTTTGCATTGCGGGCGGCAGTGGCATGGCCCCTATCAAGGGCATGCTCGAAGATGCCGCACAGAAGAAGATGGCAAAGCGGATCGTTTACCTCTTTGGCGCGCGCACCGAGAAAGATCTCTATGCCCTCGACGATATGCAAAAACTGGCGGCACAGCTGAAACTCGACTTTGTGCCGGTTTTATCGCACGAAGACGCGGGCTCATCTTGGAAAGGCGCCCGCGGATTTGTCACGGAATTTATAGACAAACAGGCACTCGATTTTAAAGACACGGCAGCATTTCTTTGCGGACCGCCACCCATGATCGATGCGGCGATCGCTAAACTCAATGAACTGGGTATCGGCCATCAGGATATCTTCTTCGATAAGTTCACAGACAAGAGCCACGTAAATAAATAGGGGCGTGGGCTTGATTGCCGCAACGGTTGCAGGCACCCCTGATCACCGGGATTAACCCGCGGCTCGGTTTAATTATTCGGTTCTGATCGCAGCTCGTCTCTGAGACGGGCCGCTTCTTCGTATTTTTCGCGATCGAGCGCAGTCTTCAGCATCTGTTGCAGTACCTTGCGAGGTTTGTTTAATGGTAACACTCACGCC
>CALLYN010000296.1 GCA_937858455.1 uncultured Kouleothrix sp. | reverse complement strand
AAAAAAAAAAAAATGTGGGGGGGGGGCAACCCCCCCCCCCGAACCCCCCACCATAATCCAAGCGATCAGCCGGATTTGGTGTAAGCGCTATACCAGCGGCGGAAGCGAAACGTGGGCGTGCAAGATGGTTTGAGGATGGCTCAATAATACTGTCGCCGGGCGCCTCTTGTCAACGGGCAGGCTGCCAAAAAGCTCTGAGATGCGCTCGCCGCCAATGCGACCCACGGCGCTCGCCTCGACGAATATGGTGCGATTTTCCAGCAGCGTAGCCGATCCGAACGGTAAACTCGCCGGGCTGGCACTGAGCACTTCACTTTCACTCCGCTGTCTGCTACACTATCGCCGACCACTGATCTGAAAGTGATCGGAAGCTGCTCGGAATCAGCTTGCTACGTACCCTTCCGGCATTTGCGATCCCATCGCGACGGACAGGAGTGACTATGCAGCTGAGTCTCTCGCGCTCGCCGGCCATCTTGCTGCTTGGCCCGCCCGAGATTCTGATCGGCGAGCGCCGCGTGCGTGCGTTCTCCTCACGCAAGTCGGTCGCGCTCCTCAGCTACCTTGCCCGCCAGCGCCAGCCGGTGCTGCGCAGCCAGCTCGCTTTTCTGCTGTGGGGCGAGAAGTTGGAGGCACTTGGAAGACGCAACCTCAGCCGCGAGCTCAGCCAGCTCGCCGCGATCATCCCTGGCGCCTTCGACGCCGACTACTACACCGTTGCCCTAGCCCCCCAGTACATCGAACAGGTCGATACCTCGCGCTTCGAGACACTGGCGCGCGATGTCGCTCGTGGGCATGCTCGGCCGGATCTCGCCGCGCTTGACGCCGCGCTCGCCCTCTACCGGGGCGAATTCCTGGCTGGGCTGTATATCGACGGTAGCCCGGAATTCGAGACCTGGCTGCTCCGCGAGCGCGAGCTGTGGCAGCGCCAAACCGCCGACCTGCTGGCCTACCTACTGGCACACCACGTTGCGCGCCGCGACGACGAGCGCGCCGAGCACTACGCCCGGCGCTGGCTTGCGATCGAGCCATGGCAGGAGGAGGCGCACCGGGCCCTGATGCAGCTGCTAGCACGGAGTGGGAGGCGCGGCGAGGCGCTCAACCAATATGCGATCTGCCAGCGCGCCCTGGCCGAGGAGCTGGATGTCGAGCCAGCCGAGGAGACGGCTCGACTGGCCGAGCAGATCCGCTCCGGCGCGCTCGATACCGACCTTGTTGCACTCAGGTCACGCGCCTTTGCCGCGACCCACTCCAGCGAGCAGCCGCCGGCGCTCGCGCCGCGCGCCCCAAGCGATCTGCCATACGTCGGGCTGATTGTCGGTCGGCAGCACGAGCTGCAGACGCTGCGACGCTGGCTCATCGACGATCAGTGCCATGTGGTCGCGATCGTCGGGATGGGCGGCATGGGCAAGAGCAGCGTGGCGGCGACACTTGGGGCATCGCTTGCCGATCGCTTCGACCGCGTAATTTGGCGCTCGCTCATCAACGCGCCACAGCTTGGCGAGCTGCTGCGGAATTGCATCCAAGCGCTCTCGGCCGAGACCAGCGCCAGCGTACCCGTAAGCCTGGACTCACAGCTTGATCTCCTGCTCTCGCTGCTCCGTGACCAGCGCTGCCTACTCATACTAGACAACCTCGAAAGCCTTCTGCAAACTGGCACGCGCGCTGGCGCCTATCGCCCAGGCTACGCTGACTATGAGCAGCTGATCGCGCGCGTCGGGCAGGGCCAGCACAAGAGCTGCCTCGTGCTCACCAGCCGTGAGCGCCCACTGGAGCTGGAGCAGCTCGTTGGGACAAACTCACCGGTGCGCGTGCTACACCTGGCAGGTCTCGATCTGGAGACCGGCCTCGCGCTCCTACGCGAGCGCGGCCTAGATGAGGCAGTGGCGGGGCACTCCGCGCTGGTGGAGCACTACTCTGGCAACCCGCTGGCCCTGAAGCTCGTGGCCGCAACGATCCGCGACCTCTTCAAGGGTGATGCCGGCGCATTCCTTCGCGACGAGGCGCCGATCTTCGATGATATCCGCGATGTGCTCGACGAGCAGTTCGAACGCCTCGCTCCGCTGGAGCGCGAGCTGATGGTCTGGCTGGCGATCGAGCGTGAGCCGACGTCGATCGCCGTTCTCCAGACCAACCTCGTCAACCGCGAGACGCAGCGCGCGGTGCTGGAGGCGCTGCGCTCGCTGCAGCGGCGCTCGCTGCTGGAGCAGCACGGCCAGGGGTTTACGCTGCAAAACGTGGTGATGGAGTACACCACCGATCTCCTGGTAGCACAGGTGGTGCAAGAGCTTGAGGTTGGTCAGCTCGGCCTGTTCGCGCGCCACGCGCTCAGCAAGGCCCAGAGCCCCGAGTATGTGCGCCAGAGCCAGATCCGCCTGATTCTAGGCCCAGTGACTGAGTGCCTCACAGCACGGCTGGGGCAGGCGGCCTTGCTGACTATGCTACGAGCCCTGCCTGCACAACTGCGTGGGCGCCCGCAGCTGGCGGCGAGCTATGCAGCCGGGAATGTGCTCGCCATGCTCATCCACCTGGGCGACGAGCTGGTTGGGCTAGACCTGGCTGGGCTGTCCGTCTGGCAGGCCGACCTGCGCGGCGCCCGCACACCTGGCCTCAATCTTGCCCACGCCGATCTCCGCGGGGTTGCGTTCACCCAGAACATGCGCGCGATCACCAGCGTGGCCTTCAGCCCCGACGGCCAGCTCTTCGCGGCAGGGGCCATTGACGGGACGGTGTTTCTGTGGCATTTCGCTGAGCGGCGGCTCATCCGCGCGTACACCGGGCACACCGCGCTGATCAACTCCGTGGTCTTTAGCTCTGACGGCGCGACCCTGGCGAGTGGCGCTTCCGACGAGACCATCCGGCTCTGGGATCTCGCCGACGCGAACGACGCCCGCGTGATCCAGGCGCACGCCGGGGGCGTGATCGGGCTCGCCTTTAGCTCGCGTGGGATGCTGGCAAGTTCTGGCTATGATGGCGCGGTCCGGATCTGGGATACGGCCACGGCGACGCTTCGCCACACCGTGCAGCAGCACGCCCCGCTGACGCTCTGCCTGGCATGGAGCCCCGATGGCTCCACACTTCTGAGCAGCGGGTACGACCCCACGATCTACCAATGGGATGCGGCCACTGGCGCCAGCCTTGGCACGCTCCAGGGGCATACCGATATCGTGCCGAGGGTGACCTATAACCCCGACGGCTGCCTGATCGCCAGCGGCGGCGGCGACCGGACGATTCGGCTGTGGGATGCACACACTGGTCTGCCAGTGCATGTGCTTGAGGGGCATACCAATGTGGTGACGGCGCTCGGGTTCAGCCCTACCAGCGGATTGCTGGCCAGCGGGAGCTGGGACCAGACGGTGCGCCTGTGGGATCTGCGCACCGGCCAGCTCGTGGCGCTGCTGGCCGGCCATACCTCATATGTCAGCGCGCTGGTCTTCAGCCCCGACGGCGTGACGCTCGTCACCGGCGGTTATGACCAGACCATACGGCTGTGGGATGTGCAGACCCGTCAATTACGCACCATGCTGCGCGGCCACACCTCCTGGATCTGGGCGCTGGCATTCAGCCCCGATGGGGCAACGCTCGCAAGCGCCCATCACGATCAGGTTGTCCGCCTCTGGGGCACATCCAGCCGGGCGGTGCGGGCGACCCTGGAAGGCCAAATTCACGAGGTGACCACAGTGGCTATCAGCCCTGATGGCACCACGCTGGCCAGCGCTGGGAACGATCGCAAGGTGCGGCTGTGGGATGTTGGCACCGGTCAGCTCGCCCGGGTCTTCGCGGGGCACATGGCGGCAGTCCACCAGGTTCGCTACAGCCCAGACGGAAAGTGGCTCGCCAGCGGCGATGTGGATGGAACCGTATGGATATGGGATCTTCACGACGATCGGCATCGTAGCGTGCACCATGGCCAGCGACACTCGGCTGGCCCGGTCGCGTGGGGCAGGCAGCCGGAGAGCAGCGATCTGCTCCTCGCGACGCCGACTGATGAATTCGGCATCCAGCTCTGGAACGCACGAACTGGTCAGCCGCTGCGCCTGCTCCGTGGCCATAGCGCGATCATCACCGCCCTCGCAATGAGCATGCGTGGCGCGCTGCTGGTCAGCGGGAGCTGGGATCTAACGGTTCGCCTCTGGGATGTAACCACCGGGCAGCTCACCCGCATCCTACACGGCCACACCAACTATGTCATGGCCACCGCGCTCAGCCCTGACGAGACGCTGGTCGCGAGCGGCAGCCTGGATGGAACGGTGCGTGTGTGGGACTGCGATCATGGCTCAGAGCGGCATTGCCTGCTCGGCCACGTGGGCGGTGTCTTTGCCGTGGCGTTCAGCCCCGACGGCGCCATCCTCGCTAGTGGCAGCGACGACGAGACGATCCGGCTATGGGAGCTTGCTACCGGCGTGTGCGTGGCGACGCTGCGTGCGGAGGGTCCATATAGCGGGATGAATATCGCTGGCGCGATGGGGCTGACCGAAGCCCAGCGGGCGGCGCTCAAGGCGCTCGGCGCCGTCGAGCACCGGTAGGGCCCCTCTGGCAGAGCACTACCATCCCAGCGGGTTGATACCAACTCTGTTTGATTACTTGTGTTTTCTTGTGCGGCGCCCGGCTTTGCCGGGC
>CALLYN010000295.1 GCA_937858455.1 uncultured Kouleothrix sp. | reverse complement strand
GCCTCGGCGCCGGCATTGGCGCGCGCGAACGCCACGACGTGCTCCTCGGCGCCGCCGGCCAGCAGCGGCGTGTAGCTGCCGGCGCGGAACAGCTCGGGGTTGGCGCGGCGAAACTGCAGCGCGCGGTGCACCAGGTACAGCTTGATCCGGCCATCGGCCTTGCGCTCAACCAGCGCGCGCGCCAGCGCGGCGCGGTCGCCGCGCACGTCGGCCAGCTCGCCCAGCCACCACGCGCGCAGATCGAAATCGACCGGCCGGCGGTTGTCGGGGTCGACCAGGCTGAAATCCCACAGCTCGGTGCCCTGGTAGATGTCGGGCACGCCCGGCGCGGCGAGCTTCAGCAGCGTCTGCGACAGCGAGTTAAACGCGCCGAAGTGAGCGATCCGCTCGGCAAAGGCGCGGAAGTCGGCCAGAAAGCGATTGGCCGGCGCCGGGTCGAGCACTGCGGCGACAAACGCGCGCACGGCTTCATCATACTGCGTGTTCGGGTTCAGCCAGCTGGTGTGCACCTTGGCCTCGCGCACCGCCTTGATCATGTACTCCTGGATGCGCGCGGCAAACTCGAGCCACTCTGGCGATGCGGCAGCCGGGGGTGCGGCCGATCCGGAAAACCCGTTGGTCTCAGCGTGGCCTGCTTGCCTGCTCGCCTGGTGTTCTGGAATACCAAGATCGAATGGCCACGCCCCCAGCAGCGTCTGGTAGAGCAGATACTCTTCGTTGCGGTCGGGCGCGGGCGCGCCGTCGACGGTGCTTTTCTTGCGGCGATTCAGGCGGCTCCAGCGGCCCAGCGCCCTGCGCCACTCGTCGGGCAGCTCGGAAAGCACATTGATCCGCGCCCGCACATCCTCGCTGCGCTTGGTGTCGTGGGTCGAAGAAGCCAGCAGCGCACCGGGCCAGTCGCGCAGGCGCTCCTGGTTCTGGCGGTGGAACGCGCTCACGCTCGTGCCAAAGCGCTGTGGATCGCCGCCAACCTCGTTCAGCGAGGTCAGCCGGTTGAAGATGTAGAATGCAGTGTCTTCCAGCCCTTTGGCCATCACCGGGCCGGTGAGCTGCTGGAACTTCATCACAAAGGTGCGCTGCTCCTCGCGCGCCGCCGGGTCGAGCGTGTCGGGGTAGCGCAGCAGCAGAATGTCGCGCAGAAAGTCGAAGATCGAGGGGTCGAGCGTCGGGTTGCGGCGGCGCGCGCGGCTCACAGCCTGCTCGATCACCGCGCGGTCGCGCTCGCTCACCGTGTCGGTAGCAGCGACAATATAGCTGCGGTATACCGGAAAGCAGGCGACCACCTCGCGCAGGGCATCGCGCAAGCTGTTCAGCGTGAAGTCGCGGTAGTAGCGGTTATGTTCGGCAACGCGGCTGAGCTGGTGCGCCAGCACATACACTTCGCTGGCCAGCGCATTGCGCATGATCTGCTTGCGTGTGTCGTAGGTCAGCGTATCGAAGCGCAGCCGCAGGCCGGTGAAGTCGGCGTAGAGCGCGTTGAAGCGTTTCTCGTTCGCGGCGTCGACGAAGATGCCATTCAGCGCGTTCAGGAAGTCGTAGCCGCTAGTTCCGTGCACCGGCCAGTCGGCGGGCAAATGCTCGCCCGGCGCCAGGATCTTCTCGGCGAGGATATAGAGCGGGCGGCCAGCCGGCGCGTCGTCGTGCGCGCCATCGTCTGCGTCAGCCGGCAGCTGGCCGTTGGTAGCCGGCTGCTGCTCGCAGGTCGCGAGGTAGCGCTCCTGCAGGCGCCGGAAGTAGCCCGCCGGGTCCCACAGGCCGTCGGGGTGGTCGACGCGCAAGCCCTGCACGATACCCGCGCCCAGCAGCCGTATGATCAGCTGGTGAGTGGCGTCGAACACCTCGGGCAGCTCGACGCGAATGGCCGCCAGGTCGTTCACATCGAAGAAGCGCCGGTAGTTGATCTCTTCGGCCGCGACGCGCCAGTAGCTCAGGCGGTAGGCCTGGCGATCGATCAGCGCGTCGAGCACGTCGAAGCTGCGCGGCTCGCCGGGCGTGCCGTTGAAGCGCGCCACGGCGGCCTCGATTGCCGCGCGCACCTCAGCCGAGGCCTGGGCCAGCGCGTCGAGGCGGCGCTTGAGGATCTCTTTCTCGCGGTGGCGCTCGGCCACCTTGGCGCGGTCGGTTTCGGTGCGCAGCGGCAGGTTGGTCAGGCCAGTCATGATGCTCTGGTACTCAAGCACATGGTCGTGCTCGGCGCCAAGCGCCGCGCTGATCTGGCCGAGCGGTTCATCCAGGATCAGCGTGTAGGTGCGTGGGTTCACCGGCAGCTCGGTCCCCCAATAGTGCAGCGTAAACGCGCCGGCGCCGTAGCGCAGCTGCAGCTCGCCGGCCTCGAGAATGCGGCCGTACTGCTGGCCGAGGATCGGCAGCAGCACCTTGTTCGCAAGCTCGGCCTTGAACGGGTGCCAGTCGATATCGAAGTACGGCGCGAAGGGCGAGCTGGGGCCATTCTCGAGCACGTCCATCCACCACAGGTTGCTGCTCTCGCCGATGCCCATGTGGTTCGGCACAATATCCAGCACCTGGCCCATACCGCGCGCGTGCAGCTCGGCCACAAATGCTTGCAGCTCGGCCTCGCTGCCGATCGACGGGTTGAGCGCGCTGTGGTCGGCAATATCGTAGCCGTGCGTGCTCTCGGCGCGGGCTTTCAGGTATGGCGAGGCATAGCAATCGCTCACGCCCAGCTGGTCGAGGTAGCGCAGCCAGTGCCGGGCATGCGCGAATGTAAACTGCCGATTAAACTGCAAGCGGTAGGTCGCCACTGGGATGCGCGGCGCCAGCTGCTGCTGCGCAGCCGCCGCCACCGGCGTGGTCAGGTCGCTGGTCATATCTCCCTCTTCCCCCAAACATACAAACATGCACGGGCAGCGCCCCGCCGCCGCGTGCATGTACACGTCTTCGCGTTCCAATGCCGGTCTTCGTTTTATCGAGCGATCAGATACCGGTCGCGCAATCCACGCCACGAGCCGGCGTAGGCGCGGTCGTACCCTGTACAATCTCTAGATGATCGCCGCATTACACTGTGGCGAGCTGTACGTTACGGCTCTTTCAGCTCGGTCTGCGGGCGCGAGCGATCCTTGCTGGTATCGGGCCGCCTGGTGTCGCTGGTGGGCGCCTGGCCGGCATCCGAGGGCCGATGGTCGCCGGCAGGCTGCGATCGCACCGGCGGGTTGCCGCTCGCCAGCGCGCCGTCGGCGAATACGCCACTGCTGATCACGCCAGTGGTGCCGGTGGTGCCGGCGCCTTCGCCTACCGCATCGGTGGCCGCGTCGGTCTCGAACACATAGTGGCGCCAGGCGATCGCGCCACGCTCGGTGTCGTTGGCGCGGTTGTCGGGCGCGGGCAGCCGCCCCAGCGCCAGCGCCCCGGCGGCGTGCAGCGTCGTGAGCGCCTGCTCGCGCCACTGCGGGTCGAGCGTCAGCGTCAGCGACCAGAGCGCGCGGCCAGCCTGGCCGGCGCTCGCCACACGCTCGGCCAGGGGTGTGCCGGCAAGCTCTTCGGCGGTGTGCGTGCCCATGCGTATGGCCGGGTATGGCACGCCCGCGGCCTGCAGATCATGCAGCGTGGACTCGGCGGCGGCCAGATCGCCGAATACCGCCGCATACAGCTCGGGCGCCTCTGTGTTGTGCATATGCTGCCTACCTGAATCTAGCCAAATGTCGAATACACGCAGCGGCCCTAGCGCCGCTGCTCACTTCAGCGCTGGTGGCGCAAGACTCGTGCCATCGGCGTGTCGTGCTAGCCACGCCTTGACGCCCCTGGCCCCCTCGGCTACAATGCCCGATTGGAGAGAGGCGCGAGGGGCTTTTTTTGGTTTGGAGAAGCGCGCCAGAACAGCGCCGTTCTGGCGCGTCGCAAGGAGGCACATGTGACTGCATCAATCGAAACAATGACGCCACCCCTCGACACCGCCGCAATCCCCGGGCCACGGGCGCGCGCGCTGGTCGAGCGCGATAACCAGGTGTACGCGCCATGCGCCGGGCGCGTCTACCCATTCGTGATCGAGCGCGGCGATGGCTGCTATGTCTGGGATGTCGACGGCAACCGCTACCTCGATCTGAACGCTGGCATCGCGGTGGTGTCGGCCGGCCACGCCCACCCGCAGGTTGTGCGCGCGGTGCAAGACCAGGCCGCCCGCTTCATCCACATGGCCGGCACCGACTTTTACAGCGAGCCGATGGTCAAGTTCGGCGAGAAGCTGACATCGCTCATGCCGCCCGAGCACCAGTGGCAGCTGTTCCCGTGCAACTCAGGCACCGAGGCGGTCGAGGCGTCGATCAAGCTGGCGCGCTACGTCACTGGCCGACAGGGCATTATTGCCTTTCTGGGCGCGTTCCACGGCCGCTCGTACGGCTCGCTCTCGCTCACGGCCTCGAAGCCGGTGCAGCGCCGCGGCTACTACCCGCTGGTGCCCGGCACATTCCACGCACTTTACCCCAACCCCTACCGCCCGCCGTTCGACGTCGACCCGGCACGGGTGAGCGAGGTGTGCCTCAACTATATCGAGCAGACGCTGTTCCACACGATCGCCCCGCCGCGCGATGTGGCCGCGATCATCATCGAGCCGATCCAGGGCGAGGGCGGCTATGTCGTGCCGGCGGCCGGCTTCCTGAAGGGGCTGCGCCAGATCTGCGATCAGTACGGCATCCTGCTGATTGCCGACGAGGTTCAGAGCGGCGTGGGCCGCACCGGCAAGATGTGGGCGTTCGAGCACGAGGGCATCGCGCCCGATATCGTCGCCTCGGCCAAGGGCCTGGGCAGCGGCATGCCGATCGGCGCGATGGTGGCCCGCCGCGAGCTGACCGAGCGCTGGGAGCCGGGCTCGCACGGCAATACCTACGGCGGCAACGCGCTGGCCTGCGCCGCCGCCTACGAGGTGCTCTCGCTCGTCGAAAGCGAGCTGGCCGCCAATGCCGCCCGCGTCGGCAGCTACTTCATGCGCGGCCTGAACGAGCTGGCCGGCCGCTACGAGCAGTTCGGCGACGTGCGCGGCCGTGGCCTCATGATTGGCCTCGAGCTGGTGAAAGACCGCCGCACGCGCGAGCCGGCGCGCAAGCTGGCCCACGACGTGATGGAAGAGGCCTTCAGGCGCGGTCTGCTGCTGCTCACATGCGGCGCCTCGACCATCCGTTTCTGCCCGCCGCTGGTGCTCACCGAAGCCCAGGCCGACGAGGGGCTCGAGCTGTTCGAAGATACGCTAAAGGCCGTGCTAAGCCAGGGATAGCACCAGGACGCCAACATGCATCAAGGGTCGCCGTTATGAACGGCGACCCTTGATACTACGGTGTGTCCTGGCGCTTAAGGGATCGGGCCCCCGCCATAAACGACGCACACGGCAGCCTCCTCGACCAACTCCTCCTCGGTGTAGGTCTCCAGGATCTCTGGGCGAACGTACTGCATAGCGACCGATCACCTCCTCTCGTTCGAATGATGGGTGGTGGTGGATTAGACAACTCTACTTTAGCAGATAGTTGGCCAGCATGTTTGACAATTTATTCACATAAATGCCATAGTACTATACAACATCGTCAGATACCGCCAGGCGCCGATTCATACTACTGCCTGTCGTTTGCTCGCGATGAACAACTCGCTATTTGCTTTCGCCTGCGGCATCGCCTAGAATACACCAGAGAGTACCGACGGTTGCCTATGCCTTTTGCCGAAATCAACGACCTGCGCGTCTACTACGAGCTACACGGCCCGCTCGGCGCCACGCCGCTGGTGTTGCTCAACGGCGCGCTCGACACGATCGAGTCCGATTGGGGCGCCCTGCTGCCTGCGCTGGCTCAGCAGCACCGCGTGCTGGCCTACGACCATCGCGGCCACGGCCGCACCAGTGCATCGCCAGGGCCGTTCGCCGGCTACGGCCAGCTCGCCGCCGATCTGGCCGCGCTGCTCGATACGCTCGGCATTGCGCGCGCGAGCTTCTGCGGCTTTAGCGACGGCGGCATCACCATGCTGTACTTCGCGCTGCGCTGGCCCGAGCGCGTCCAGGCGCTGGTGCTGGCGGGTGCGCAGTATACCAACGACGAGCGCACTCTCGCGCAGCTTGCCAAGATGACGCCCGAGCGCATCGCCGAGCGCCTGCCCGCCTGGGCCGCTCGCCTGGCCGAGCTGCACGACGCCCACCACGAGCATGGCTACTGGCAGGCGCTTATGCGCCAGATGCTGCCGCTCTGGCCGGTGCAGCCCGATCTCGCGCCCGAGCAGCTGGCCGGCATCGCCGCGCCAACCCTGCTGATCGCCGGCGAGCGCGACCAGTTCGGCCATATTGATCAGCAGGTGGCAATGCGCCGCGCCATCCCGCGCGCCGAATTATGCATCCTTCCGGCTGCCGGGCACGCCGTAATGAACGACCAGCCCGCGCTGTTCCAGCTCGCTGTGCTCGATTTTCTTCGTCGGATGAGCCCACCCGCCTAGCACATACCAGGCTCGCGGCTTCTTATTGCTGGAATGATTATGACGTTTCCTCTATCGCGCACACTCGACGGCGAGTGGCAGCTCCTGCCAATCGATGCGTTCCGCCAGGGCTTCTACCCGCTCGACGACGACGCCTGGCTCACGCAGGCGCTGCCCGCGCACTGGCAGCAGCAGCCGCTGCTCGAGCGCTACGCTGGCAAATTGGTCTATCGCAAGCGCTTTGCCGCGCACGATCTGGCGCTCGACAGCTGGCCACCACCGCAGACACCAGATCAGGCCCAACCCCTCGCCCCCAGCGCTCGCTACTGGCTCCGGCTCAACGGCATCTTCTACTGGTCGCAGCCCTACTTCAACGGCGTCGACCTGGGCCGCCACGAAGGCTACTTCACTCCCCAGGAGCACGAGGTCACCGCCTGGCTCGCGCCCGAGAACACACTCGTGGTCGAGGTCGAGTGCCCCGACGAGCACAACAAGCTCGGCAAGCGCATGATCACCGGCGTGTTCTCGCACTGGGATTGCATCGACCCCGCCACTAACCCCGGCGGCGTCTGGCTGCCGATCGAGCTGATCGCCAGCGGCCCGACGCGCATCCGCCAGCTGCGGCTGCACCCCGAGGCGATCGGCGCCGACATCGCCGAGGTGCGCTTCCGCGCCACGCTCGACGCGGCAGCCGCAGGCGACGCAACGCTGCGCTGGACGATCGCGCCGAAAAATTTCGCCGGCGCGGTTCAGGTGGTCGAGCAGCGCCGCGCGCTCGCCCAGGGCCAGCAGGAGCTTGCCGGCACCTTCGATGTGCGCGACCCGCAGCTCTGGTGGACGCACGACCTTGGCCACCCGAGCTGCTATACGATCACGCTCGAGGTATTGCACGGCGGCGAACGTTCGGACTCGCACAGCTGTACGTTCGGCCTGCGCCGCTTCGAGATGCGCAAATGGGTGGCGTACCTCAATGGCAAGCGCTTGTTCATCAAGGGCAACAACTACGCCCCCGGCGACACCCGCATCGCCACCATGACGCCCGAGCGCTACGCCCAGGATATCCAGCTGGCGATCGACTGCCATATGAACATGCTGCGCGTGCACGCCCACGTCGAGCACCCGGCGTTCTACGAGGCCGCCGACTTGGCTGGCCTGCTGCTGTGGCAGGATTTCCCGCTTCAGTGGATGTATCACCGCGAGGTGCTGCCCGAGGCGCTGCGCCAGGTGCGCGAGATGATCGACCTGCTTGGCCAGCACCCTTCCGTGGCGATCTGGTGCATGCACAACGAGCCGCTCTACGCGCTCGACACCAAAGACGAGACGATCTACACCATCGCGCGCGCGTATGTCTCGGTGTTCATCTGGAATTGGAACCGCGACGTGATGGATCGCCAGCTGCGCCAGGCCGCGCGCGAGCACGACACCACTCGCCCGGTGGTGCGCTCGTCGGGCGAATATGCCGTGCCGTTCTTCCGGCGCGGCACCGACACCCACTTCTACTTCGGCTGGTACGGCGGCGTGTACGGCCCGCTGCGCGCGTTCGAGCGCATTGTCCGCAGCTTCCCCGACAACATTCGCTTTGTCACTGAGTTCGGCGCGCAGAGCTTCCCGAACATCGAGAGCTGCGCGAAATTTCTGCACCACGACATCTCGAAGATCGACTGGGAGCAGGTGGCCGCGCGCCACCATATGCAGCCAAATATGTTCGACTACTGGCTGGCCTGGCGCACCTCGGCTTCGCTCGCCGACCTGGTCGAGCTGACGCAGGAATACCAGAGCTCGATCAACCGCTTCTATATCGATCGGCTGCGCTTTCACAAGTATCGGCCCACCGGCGGCATCCTGCCGTTTATGTTCAACGACTCGAACCCCGCCGTCCAGTGGTCGATCATCGATTACTGGCGCGTGCCCAAGCGCTCGTACTACGCGATGCGCCAGGCTTTCAGCCCGCAGTACCTGTTTACCCTGCTGAACGCCGACACCCACCCCGCCGGCCGGCCAATCGACCTGCCGCTCTACGCGGTCAACGATGCCCACCAGCCGGCGCCGGTCGCGATCACCGCGCGGGTGCTTGGCCCCGACGGCGAGGTCGCGCGCGTCGAGCGCCAGATCACGCTGCCGCCCGACTGCATGGCCACCGAGGTCGACCGGCTGCGGCTCACTCCCGAGCGCCCCGGCGAATATCGCCTGGCGCTCGCGCTGGCGAATGGCGCCGAGCTGCTGCTCGAGCACGAGTATCTACTCAAAGTGACATAGGGGGAATAGTTCACCATGCTAGACAAAGCCCAGGCCCTGGCCGACGAGCTGGCTCGGCTCCGGCGCGATATCCACCGCCATCCCGAGCTGGCCTTCCGCGAGGTGCGTACCGCCGCGCTCGTGGCCGATACGCTGCGCGAGATTGGCGGCTTCAGCGTTCGCACTGGCGTTGGCATCACCGGCGTCGTCGGCGACCTCGGCAGCGGCGACGGGCCGACGATCGCCATCCGCGCCGATATGGACGCGCTGCCGATCCTCGAGGCCAACGCCACCGACTATCGCTCGACCCACGACGGCCAGATGCACGCCTGCGGCCACGACGGCCACACGGCCATGCTGCTGGGTGTGGCCCACCTGCTCAAGCACGAGTTCGCCACCGGCGGGCTGCGCGGCCGGGTGCGGCTGCTGTTCCAGCCGGCCGAAGAAGACGAGGGCGGCCAGCCAATGAGCGGCGCCCCAATGATGCTGCGCGACGGCGCCCTCGACGGCGTCGACGCCGTGATCGCCCTGCACGTCGACTCGATGCAGCCATTCGGTAAGGTGACCATGCGCGACGGCTGGGACTCGGCTGCGGCCGACCAGTTCAAAGCCTGGATCACCGGCACCGGCGGCCACGGCGCTTACCCGCACGAGGCGACCGACCCACTCTGGATGCTCGCCCCGGTGCTCACCGCGCTGCACGGCATTGTGTCGCGCCGCGTCGACCCGCAAAAGCCGGCAGTGGTGACGGTCGGGCAGATCCACGGCGGCACCGCCTCGAATGTCATCCCGCCCGAGGTGTTCCTGCACGGCACCATGCGCAGCTACGACGACGACACGCGCGCCCTGCTCGAGGCCGAGGTCGAACGCGCGATCAGTATCGTGCGCTCGCTCGGCGGCGACTACCGCATGGAAGTTTCGCGCGGCTACCCGGCCGGCAAAAATAGCCCGCTCGTCAGCGGCTGGCTGGCGCGCACCGCCACCGATTTGCTTGGCGCCGACGCGCTCGACCCGACCCCGCCGGGAATGGGCGCCGAAGATTTCGCCTATATGACCGCCAAAGTCCCCGGCGCCATGTTCCACCTCGGCGCGGCCGTGGGCGATATCCCGCGTGCTCACCATACTCCGGTGTTCGATATCGACGAGCGCTGCTTGCCTGTAGGCGCCGCCATTCTGGCCGAAACAGCCCGGCGCTTCCTGGCCGGCGAAATCAAGCTGTAGCCAGCGCATCGCCAAGCCCCGACACTCTTCCGAAATCGCTTGATTACTGACACTTTGGTGGGGGTTTGGGGGCGGCTTCGCCGCCCCCAA
>CALLYN010000294.1 GCA_937858455.1 uncultured Kouleothrix sp. | reverse complement strand
CCGCTCGTCGGCCCAGCGCGCGTCGGCATAGCGCGTCACCCGCCGGTCGGGCAGCCACACCTCCATCGCCGGGTCGAGCGCGCGCACCGGCCAGCGCAGGCCCAGCTTCTGGCCAACCCAGTGGTGCGCGCCGCCAGGCGTGAAGCCGGCAAACAGCGTGGCGCCTACGTCGAAGACATAGCGCTCGCCATCCGGGCGCTTGCGCTCGTACGACGAAGCGCAGCCGCCGGGCGCGATGTGGCCCTCGAGCACCAGCACGCGGTAGCCGTCGTGCGCCAGCAGCGCGGCGGCGCTCAGCCCGCCGATGCCCGCGCCAATCACAATAATATCGTAGGCTTCATCCTGCATAGGCGCGCCTCGCTCATCCGGCCTGCTCAATTGGCTCTTGCATAGCCCAGCAAACCATGTTACACTATTGCACATCAAATGCAACATATCTGCACAGCAATCCCCCGGCATTTCCCCCATAGATCGCGGCCGTCAGCGCAGCACGGCCGTGCGCGACCATTGGCGTAATCGCGTGAAAGGATCAGGCAATGAGTGCTGATCAGCATTCCTCGAACGGCACCACTCCGCGTCGGATGCAGGCGACCAGTCTATTCGACACCCCAGGGATGGCGGGGGCGCTCGCCGGGCTCGGCGGCGGCCTGGCGATGATCGTGGTGGCGGCGATGTTGTCGGTGGCGCTGGGCTACGACATGTGGCGCGAGCCGCGCGAGATCGCGGCGCCGATCTTCGGCCTGGTGGCGGCCAACGACGCGACGGCAATCGCGGTGGGCACGCTGCTGCACTTCCTGATCGCCGGGCTGCTGGGCGCGCTGTTCGAGCTGGCGCTGCGGCGGCTGCACCTGCCCACCGATTTCGGCGTGCCTGCGGTGAGCGGCCTGATCTATGGGATGGCGCTGTGGGCCGGGGCGTACTTCATGGTGCTGCCGGTGCTCAACCCGGCGCTGATGGACACCTACGCGCCGTCGTTTGTGATCCAGAACCTGGTGTACGGCGTGGTCACCGGCCTGCTCTACGGCCTGCTGCTGCCGGCGCCGTACATACGCGGCAGCCGGGCCCTGGCGGCGCTGGCCGAGCGGGCGTAATTATTGACAGGGCTTTGGCAGGGTTCAATTCCTGGGGCGACTTGACACTGTACGGGCGCGATGTATCGCGCCCGTACGACTTTGGGAAAATGAACTGCAAAGCTGGGGTGAACTAAGACTTGGAAAAATACTCGCTTCTTACGACTCAAGCGCCCATCGAGCCATCGATGGGCGCTTTTATTACATCTGAAGTTTTGCAGATTTGCGCGAGCGTGGCGAGTGACGTATGATCGCAGTGGTACCGGGTTGAATGTGGGAGGGTGCAATGCCAGCGATCGTTGCACTGCCACAAGTCGTGGAAGAGTTGCTCCTTCAGTTTGGGGATATCTTTCCGAATGAACCAGCGCGTATACACTTCGCCGAATACATCACCGGCTTACTGGTAGCTGAGCACAAGACCGTCAGTGGCATCGCACGCGAGTTTGCAGATGCACCGGACCAATCGTGCCTCAACCGCTTCCTGACTGAGTCGCCTTGGGAGCCCCAGCGTCTGAATGAGCAACGCCTGGAATGGCTCCAACACGACCCGACCACCTGCTACCGCCAGGATGGTGTCATCCCGATTGACAACACCCTGATCGACCACGATGGCAAACTGATCGACGATG
>CALLYN010000293.1 GCA_937858455.1 uncultured Kouleothrix sp. | reverse complement strand
CCAGCTCCCAGGCCCAGTAGCGCTTGATCAGGTTGGCGTTGCGCTCGACGAACGCGTATGCGGCGCGTAGCTCGCGCCCAAGCTCGCCGCCGCGGCGGGGTAGAGTTGTCATAGGTGTTGCCTCCGTATGAGACTTTAAGGAGTTACGCTCTTGCGTGACTTGGCTTCCTCACGGTACGCGATTGAGCCTGCGGCGGCGTGGTGCATGTGCATCTTCTGTGTGCGGCTTTCCCCGCTCAGCGCGGAAAGCCGCTCTGCCGAAGGCTGAGGGCGCCAACTGCGCAAATCCTAACTTTAATGGCGGGGGAGCCGCTCCGGCCCCTATTTCCGACGAAGTCTACTGAACCAACTCGTCCAAAGATTTGACATAATTATGCCAGCTATGCACCACGCCGAAGCCGACCGACTCGTACAGCTGCAGCGCGCCGCTCGGGTTCTCGGCGTCGACGTTCAGGCGGGCGTAGTCTACGCCGTCGGCCTTCAGCCGGTGCAGCCCGGCCAGCAGCATGGCCCGGCCGAGCCCCTGGCGGCGGTAGCCGCGCCGGGTGCCGAGGATGCCGATCCAGCCGTCGTTGCGCTGGTTGCGGGTATTTTCCGCGGCGTCGATCACGCAGAAGCTGAACGCGGCGATGGTGCCGTCCTCGGCCACGGCGATCAGGTCGTGCGCGGGCTGGTAGCTCGGGTGCTGCAGCCAGTGCTGGTGGCTCTCCAGCGTTATCGGGTGGAAGTTCCAGTGATCGACAAACGACTGGTTATAAGCCTCGACCCACGCGGCCACATTGGCGTCGCTCGCCACGTGGCGCAGCACAAAGCCCGCCGGCAGTGTGGCCGGCTCGATCGGCTGGTCGAGCGGCCGGCGCATCTGGAAGAAGTGCCGGCTGACGACCATGCCGTGGCGCTGGGGCAGTGAGTGGCCGTAGGCGAACTCGCTGCGTGTGCTACAGCGCAGGCGCGCGGCTTTCGCCTCGGCGCGCGCCTGCTCGCGCACCCGGCCGCTCGCCCATGCCATGATTTCGTCTTCAATGTCGCCGCCGCGCGCGGCCGGCGCTACGCGCCAGTACAGCGAGCCCTCGACCGCCTCGGCGTCGCTGTCGATCCACACCTGCCCGAAGGCGATCAGCGCGCCGTCGGCATCTTCCCACAGCCGCAGGTCGTTGGCCGGGTCGAGCCGCGGGTCGGCAAACTCGAGCCGCAGATCGTCGATCGCGTAGTTGTCGTCGAGATGGTCAGCCGCGTCGCAGTCGTTCAGCAGGCCGGTGATCGCCGGCAGGTCGGCTTCGCCCGCGTACGGGCGCATGGTCAGCGTATTCATCATATCCTCGTCGGTATCGCTGGCGTGGCGCGCCTATGCGGGCGGCGCCACGCTGCAGTTGGTCGTCAGGTTGGCAGCTGGCCGATCAGGCGGCCCAGCGTGGTCGGGCCGAAGTCTTCGCGCGTGATATCCATCAGCACCCGATCGTAGTGCCGGCCGTCGAACAGCTCGCCGCCGCGGATGCGCCCGGCGTCGCGGAAGCCGGCCTTGCGGTAGGCGCGCTGCCCGCGCTTGTTGAACTCGGTGAACCAGAGATAGATTGTGTGCAGGCTCAGGAACGTAAAGCCGTAGTCGCACATCAGCCGCAGCGCCTCGGTGCCGTAGCCCTGGCTCCAGGCCGACTTATCGCCGATCGCGATGCCAAGCTCGGCGGCGCGCTTGCGCTCTTCGATCCGGTTGAAGCTAACATTGCCGATCGTGCGGCCGTCTTCGCGCAGCACAATGCTGAAGATCCGGCGGCTGCTGTCGTGCACCATGTTGTCGTACCACGCCTGCTCGTGCTCGGTCGTGTAGCTGTTGCCGGTGAGGCCCACGTAGGTGTTCAGCTCAAGGTCGCTGAACCAGCGGCCGTAGAGCGGCACGTCTTCGCGCAGCACGTGGCTGAGAAAAATCCGCTCGCCGGGGATGACCTCCGGACGGCCGGCGGGCTCGCTTGTCGATGTCACGATCTACCTCGTTTCTATGCTAGGGCGATTGCGGGAAGGCCGTAGGCTCGTCACGCTCGTCGTCGCTCAGGCGCGGCGAACGCCACGCGTTACATTCTTGCGCCGGTCGGCGCGCTTGCGGGCCAGCGCCTCGGCCCCGCCGAAGCGCCGCTCGCCGCGGCCGTCGCTGGTGCGCGTGTCGCGGCGGCTATCGGCCGTATTCAGGCGCACGCGATCGCCCAATTCATCCTGCTCTTCCAGCTCGTCGATCGCGTCAAGGTCGTATATAGGCAGGTGTACCCGTGGCATGGCTATGCTACCCTCCGCGAGGCGCCGCGCCAGGCAGGTGCGCCTCGAATTAGCAATGTTTCTCGGCAGTGGCGAACGGGTGGCCGGTGTGCGATCTGGCAGTCATATGGCGTGCTCCTTTCGTTTCATGCGGCAAGCGCGGGCGGCTGCGCCGTGGGCCGATTCTGCCCGCGGCAGCGCGCTCCTTGCTTTTGTCTGTGCTCGGCGCCCCAGGCGGCTAGCGCGCGCCGAAGGCGATCTCGGCGGCGGGCCGCACGGTGATGCAGTGCTGGCCCTGGCCGAAGCCATCCTCGGCGCCAAAGCCGTACAGCAGGTCGTTGATATACGCGCTCGCCTGCGCGGCGCCGATCACGTCGTTGTCGGTGGTGCTGTGCGCGTCGGCGGCCAGCGTCACGTCGTAGCCCAGCGCCACGGCGCGCGTGCTTGTCATAAACACGCAGGCGTCGCTTTTCAGCCCGGCGATCACCAGGTGAACGACGCCGCGCGCGCGCAGCTCGTCGTGCAGCGCTGTCTGGTAGAACGAATCGGCCCAGGCTTTGCGCAGCACCAGCTCGCCGTCGGCCGGCGCGACGGCCGGGTCGATCTGCCAGGCCAGCGAGCCAACGCCGCCGACGTCTTTATCTTGCATATACAGCACCGGCGCGCCGGCGGCCCGCGCGCGCGCGCGCAGCTCGGCGATTCGCGCCAGCACCTCGGCCGCGCCATACACCGGCGCGGCGCCAGAAGTCAGCCCAACCTGTACGTCGATCAGCAGCAGGGCAGTTTGGGTAGGCATACGATGCGCTCCTTATTGCATTGCGTGGAACAGCCAGTGTGTGTGCCTTGTGCATAGCTGGCCTCCTTTCTGATCTGCCGCACGCCTAGGCGGCTTCGTCGTACAGCTTCACATAGCTCTCGTACCGAGCGGCGTCGATCTGGCCGGCGGCCAGCGCCGCGCGCACGCCGCAGTCGGGCTCGTGGATGTGCGTGCAGCCGGCGAAGTAGCACTCGTCGAGAAATGGCCGGAACTCGCGGTAGCACCAGTCGAGCGTATCTTTGGCCAGGCGCCACAGCCCCAGCTCGCGGATGCCGGGCGTGTCGGCCACGTAGCCGCCCGCCGCCGCGTCGACCGGGTGCAGCTCGGCCACGGTCGTCGTATGGCGGCCCTTGTGCAGCGACGCGCTGACCTCGCCGGTGGCCAGGCCCAGGCCGGGCTGCACCGCGTTGAGCAGGCTGCTCTTGCCCACGCCCGACTTGCCGGTTACCACGCTGATCCGGCCGGCCAGCCGCGCGCGCAGCTCGGCGATGCCGTGGCCCTGCTTGGTGCTGGTGTAGATCACCGGGTAGCCGACCTGCTCGTACACGGCGAACAGCGCGCGCGCCTGCTCGTCGCTCACCAGGTCGAGCTTGTTCGCCACGATCACCGTGTCGAGCTCCTCGGCCTCGGTCAGCACCAGGTAGCGGTCGAGCATGCGCGGCGAGAGCGGCGGGTCGGCGCAGGCGAACACCAGCAGCACCTGGTCGACATTCGCCACCAGCACGTCTTCGCTCCACACCCCGCGCGAGCCGGCGGCGCGGCGCGCCAGGCGGGTGCGGCGTGGCTCCACCGCCTCGATCGCGCCGGTAGTTGGCGTTACCTGGGTCACCTCCACCGCATCGCCGATCACGGCGATGTCGGTCGCCAGCCGGTCTTTCTTCAGGCGGCCGCGCAGCCGGCACTCCAGCACGCCCGCGTCGGTCTGCACCCAGAAGAAGCCGCTCTGCGCTTTCAGCACGAGTCCTTGCAAGCTAGTCCCCTTCGCTATATGCAGGTTCGGCCATTTCGGCGGTCTCGGCCTCGACCTCGAAGTCGTCGTCGAGGCTTTTGCCGGTGAGCGCCAGGAACACGTCTTCCATTGTGGCGCTGCCGTTCTTGCCGCTCTGAGCGCCGATCTGGCGCTTCAGCTCGGCGGGCGTGTCGAGCGCCACGATCTTGCCGTCGGCGATCACCGCGATCCGGTCGCACAGCCGGTCGGCCTCATCCATGTCGTGGGTCGTCAGAAACACGGTGGTGTCGTGCTCGCGGCGCATGCGCTGGATGAAGCGCTGCACATCCTGCTTCGAGCGCGGGTCGAGCCCGGTGGTGGGCTCGTCGAGCAGCAGCAGCACCGGCGCGGTCAGCAGGCCGCGGGCGATCGCCACCTTCTGCTGCATCCCGCGCGACATATTTTCCAGCGGCTCGTACAGGCGCTTCTCGGCCATGCCGAGCTTGCCGAGAATGAACACGGCCTTCTGGCGGGCCTCGTCGATCGGCATATCGTAGAGCCGGGCGGCGTACATCAGGTTTTCGAGCGCCGAGAGCTTTTTGAAGAACGACGCCTCGACGCTGACGCGGTTGATCAGGCGCCGGACGATGCGCTCGTCGTTGTGCACGTCGTAGCCGAACACGCGGATATCGCCGCCGTCGGGGATCAGCAGCGTCGACACCAGCCGGATCAGCGTCGATTTGCCAGACCCGTTGGCGCCGAGCAGCCCGAAGATCTCGCCGCGCGGCACGCGGATCGAGATATTATCGACGGCCACCGTCAGCTCGCGCTTGGGGCGGCCGCTGCGCTTCCAGAACGCCGGCTGCGGGCCGCTCTCTTTGCGGAAGCGCTTGTAGGCGCCGGTGATCTCGAGCGCCACAACTTCCTCGTGGGCCGCCTGGCCGTTGGTTGCGCTGTGTGATGCAGGCTTCATCATGCCATCCTTTGCTTGCTTCATGCGCCCCGCGCGGGGCGGGAAATACTTGCTACTCGTACTCGCGCACGCGTACGTCGAGGTGCCGCGCGCCCAGCGTGTCGAACGCAAAGGCGATCACGCGCTCGATCAGGCTGCTGTGCTCGTCGAGCGTGCTGGCGGGAATCTCGACCCGGTAGGCCGGTTTGCTCAGCGCGCTATTTCGTGGTGGCTTGGGCTCTTTCAACAGCGAGCCGTCGCGATCCTGGATAATCAAGGCGGTGCTCCTTCGCATTCCGGTGGGCCTCGCGCGCTTTCGCGCGGCCTCGGGCGATTGTTCCGGGTTCGGTGTCGGCATTGGTCGGCTCTGCTTCTGTTCCACGGCGCGTGCGCGGCACACAAAAGGCCGTGGGGACGCTCCTGGCGTCGCCCACGGCCGTGTCGAAGACACAAAAAGGCCGTGAGCGATGCTGCCTGTCGCCCACGGCCCGTTAGCTCAGGATGTGCTGTGAATCAGCAGTGGAGCTTCCGGAAAATGGGCGCAGTATGGCCGCGAGCGAAGGCACCAGCAGAGCGATCGAGCCGCTCGCGAGTGCAGAAGCTCTCGGTTGTGATGAGCTTCTTGACGCTAGCCATGCTACATTCCACCTTTCGGATGCTTGGTAGTTACACTACGGGCTTTTGCGTTCGATATAACGCAAAGCAAGAATATCACGCCGGCGGCGCGCTTGTCAAGCGGGCGCGCATCCGACTTTTGGCCGATATGCGTGGCCTACGGCTGGATGAGCCGGCCGGTGGTGAGCGAGCGCAGCGCGATGCCGCACAGGAACAGGCACACCGTCACGTAGATCAGCTGCTCCCAGCGGCCGTCGCGCCCGCGGGTGTAGGCGAAGGTGCCGGGCAGCGTGATCACCGCGACAATGCCGTAGAGAATGTGGATGCTCGCGCGGTAGGGCCGGTCGCCGCCGAGATACAGCGTCAGGCCCAGCAGAAACTCGGCGATCATCAGCAGCTCGCCGATCGCCAGCGCGCCGCGGTAGCTTCCCGAGATGCCGTCGCTGCGCAGGTAGCTGACGAACCCCCAGATCGAAAGCGCGCCGAAAAACAGCAGGATCGTGACCAGCAGGCGCGCGTGCAGCAGTGTGAGCGTTGCCATAAGAGCCTTTCGTTGCGCAATTTCCGGCGGTATTGTAGCATAGCACGGCATCCGCACTGCGGCTGGCCGGGCGTGGCCCTGAGCGACTGTTTGAAAAGCCGGTTTACCGCCAAGGCACCAAGGCACCAAGCGCTCATACGCTGAAAAGCACCAACACGGCATTCTCGATCGTGGTGTCTTCGTGTCTTGGTGGTTACTTCTGTTTCGCAAAGGAGCGAGCCTATGGACATGTTTGCGCGGCAGTTTATCGCGGGCGGCACCTACTTTCTGCCCGACGGCCTGCCGGTGCGCGCGCTGCTCTACAACCTCGAATGCCTGCACCTCGAGTGGGTGTTTGAAGACATGGCCGGCGTGCGCCAGCTTGGCGTGCTGCCCGACGGCAGTGTGCAGGAGTACGTGGTGCAGGGCCGCGACTTCTTCGGCCTGGTGTACGAGACGCGCCCTAGCGACCTGACGGTCGACGACTTGCGCGCGCCGTAGGCGGAAGTGACGACAATGCCTGAGCTTATGTTTCGCTCGGCGGCCATGCCCGGCGATGCCCAGCGGCTGCGCGCGCTGGCCGGCGCGCTCGGCATGCAGCCCGCGCTCGATCGGCACCTGC
>CALLYN010000292.1 GCA_937858455.1 uncultured Kouleothrix sp. | reverse complement strand
CGTCGAGCGCGATCAGCAGCAGCCGCCGGCGCGAGCCGCCGCCTAGGTAGAGGCTGGATTCGGCGCGAGGCCCGCCAACCTCGCGCGCCTGGCCCTGCTCGGCGCCAAGCTCGCCCTGCTGCTCCGAGGCTGCGCGCTGGCCCTCGCTGGTGGCGGCGTCTTTTTCGGCCGCCCTGGTGGTGCTGGTGTCGGCGTCGGTCGTGGTAGTGGTTGTGGTGGTCGCGATCTCGTCGCCGGAGTCGGGCTGAAGTGTATGCATAGATTGACTCCTTATGCTGTTGTTCGGCCTTACTCTACCAGGCTCGGGCGCCAATTGCAACCAATATTGTAGTACAAAGGTATGCTTCTTGCATCGTGTGTTCTCCACATGCTTCTCGTATTATAATGCCGCGCAGACGCAACCTTGGCCGCCGCGCCGGCCTGCTCTGCCGCAGGTAGATTCTGCCTGTGGCGAGCCGACGCGCATGCGCGCCAGGCGAATAAACAACCAGTGAGTATGAGAGCGCCATGAAGCTACAAGCCACGCTGAAGGACCAGGTTCTGCCGCTGCTGAAGGACACCGTAAGCGGGTTTCAGGAAGACGAGGCCGGGCAGCTCGGGGCCGCGCTGGCGTACTACGCCATGTTCTCGCTGTTCCCGCTTTTGCTGCTGCTGGTGGCCGGCCTGGGCTTTGTGCTGCGCTACTGGGACGAGGCGATCGACGTGCAGCAGCAGATCCTCGACGCCGTCGGCCACAACTTCTCGCCGCAGCTCAGCACGACGCTGGCCGGGATCCTCGGCAATGTCAAGTCGCAGGCCGGCGGCGCGACGATCATCGGCCTGGTGACGCTGCTGCTGGGCGCGTCGGGCGTGTTCCAGCAGCTCGACCTGAGCTTCAACAAGATCTGGGATGTGCCCAAGCCCGCCAAGTCGGGCGGGGTGCTCCAGTCGGTGCTCAACACGCTGCGCACGCGGCTGGTGTCGTTCGGCATGGTGCTGGCGGTTGGCTTTCTGCTGCTGGTGTCGATGGCGCTCACCGGCGTGTCGCAGGCGCTGCTGGGCGGCTTTCGCGACCTGCCGCTGATCGGCGGGGCGGCCGGCGTGGCGCTGAGCCTGGCGATCTCGCTGCTGCTCAACACGCTCGTGTTTGCGCTGCTGTTCAAGTTCCTGCCCGATACCACCGTGTACTGGCGCGATGTCTGGCTTGGCGCGCTGGTGACGGCGCTGGTGTGGGAGCTGGCGAAGTACCTGCTGGCCTGGTACATCGGCCGCTCGGCCCAGAGCTACGGCGCGTACGGCGCTGTTGGCACCGTGCTGGTGATCATGGTCTGGGTGTATTTCAGCAGCCAGATCCTGTTTCTTGGCGCCGAGTTCACCGAAGCGTACGCGCGCCGCCACGGCAGCCGCGCGCCCGCGCCGGCCGCGGCCATGCGCTGCTCCGAATAGTCGAACCAGTCGCGAGCATGCTGCTCCAGCCTGTCCCAGCCGAGTTCCGCACCGAGCGCAATGGCAAACAACGCATTCCCCACCTGATGTCGCCCGAGCAAACCGATGCGATACGATCCGCTAAATTCTTCCTGCGGCGCTTCGACCGAAAACGTTGCGCCATTCTTGTCCAGCTTCACGTTGCGCACGCGCCAGTCACAAGAAGCCGCCGCTCCGACCCGCACCACCGTGGCCTTCGTCCGCTGGGCCAGCGCGCCGCTCCATTCATTGTCGCCGTTGAGAAAAAGTTTTCCGCTCGCGGGCAACACTTCCGCCAGCGCGCCTTCTTCCTGCGCCACGCCATCCAGGTCGCCAAAAAATTCCAGATGCTCGCGCCCAATGTTCGTGATCACCCCAAACTGCGGCTGCACCAACTGGAGCAATGCTGCCATTTCGCCGGGATGATTCGTCCCGACTTCCACCACGGCCGCCTGATGCGTTTTCTCCAAGCGCAGCAACGTCGCTGGCACGCCCACGTCGTTATTGAAACTCGCCTCGCTCCACAGCGTGTTCAGCTTCTGCCGCAACACCGCCGCGATGAGTTCCTTCGTGCTCGTCTTGCCGTTCGAGCCGCCAACCGCGATGACCGGCAGCGAAAACTCCTGCCGATAGGCCGCGC
>CALLYN010000291.1 GCA_937858455.1 uncultured Kouleothrix sp. | reverse complement strand
GGCTCGGCCCGGCCGAGTGGCTGCGGCTGCGCCCCGATCGCGCCGACCCGGCCAATCGTCCAGCTGGCCAATCGACCGAGTATGCCTGGGGCGACAACCTCAGCAACGCCGCGACGGCTGGGATGGGCGTCGGCGAGCTCGTCGGCGCGGCGCGCGCTGCCGGCTGGCCGCCACTATTCGCCGATGAGCAGGTGCTGTTCGTGGGCGACGACCCGCTATACTACCTGCTGATGCGCGAAAATGCCGGCCGCAACGTAATCATGCTGATCGGCGCGCTCGCTGGCGAAGGCTAGCCACTGGCCGGCGGCAGCTCGGCCAGGCGCGTCTCGAGGAACTCGCGCAGCGCACGCGCGGCCGGCGCCAGCGCACGATCCTCGCGCGACACCAGCGCCATGGTGCGGCGCAGCTTCTGATCGCTCACGCGCAGCGCCGCCAGCCGGGTGTTGCCGTGCAGCGCCAGCCGCGGCATCAGCGCGATGCCCAGCCCCAGCTCGGCCATGCGCAGCACCATATCCATCTCGCCGCCGTCGAGCACGATCCGCGGCGTGAAACCAGCCTGCGCGCAGGCCAGCAGTGTCTGCTCGCGCATGCCATAGCCGCGCGGGTACAGCAGAAACGCCTCGCCCGACAGCCCGGCCAGCGCCACGTGCTTGCGCGCCGCCAGCGGGTGCGACGGCGCCACCACAATCACCAGCTCCTCGCTGAACAGCGTGGTGACGTGCAGGCCGCGCCGTGCTACCGGCAGTGTCACCACCGCCAGATCGACCTCGCCAGTCTCAAGCAGCGACAGCATCGTCTGCGTACCGCCCTCGCGGAGCACCAGCTGGAGCCGTGGGTACTGCTGGTTGAACTGCGCCAGGATCGGCGGCAGCAGCTGCACGCCAACCGACGGCGGCGCGCCGATCGCGGCGCGCCCGCTGTGCAAGCCCACGCGCTCGCGCATCTCGGCGCGCGCCGCCTCGAGCTGCGCCAGCACGATCCGCACGTGATCGAGCAGCGCGTAGCCCGCGTCGGTCAGCCGCACATTGCGCCCAACCCGCTCAAACAGCGCCACGCCTAGCTCGTTCTCAAGATCGCGGATCTGCCGGCTCACTGCCGGCTGCGCCACCGACAGCTCGGCCGCCGCCTGCGAAACGTGCTGGTGGCGCGCCACCGCCTCAAAATAGACCAGGTGCCGTAGCTCCATAGCCTGCAATCCATACATTTCTGATCTGGATTCATCTTAAACGAGATAGTGAGCTTCGGCAAACGGCGCCTATACAAACTCCGTTTGATCACTTTCGTTTTGCCCTGCCCGGCTTCGGCGGGCAGGGCAAAACGAACTTTCGGGGGCAACTCCGCCGCCCCCGAACCCCCACCATACAGCAAGTAAAGGACTGACGCAGTTGGCGTGCTTAGCCTTCGGCAGAGCGATATTTTTCTTTTGGACGTATGCGGTTTTTCCGCGCACAGCGAGGAAAAACCGCATACACGACGATCAAAAAGTACCATGCTGCCGCAGGCACCATGCACGGCCTCGGGAAGCCGAACAGCGCAACTTCGTAAGTCCTAAAGTAATCAGCCGAATGCCACAGGCGAAACAGGATGCGCCAGGCGGCATCCCGGCCGCGCCACCACCGTAATCGGAATGCGGATGGCCGGAAATCACGAGCGCAGGCCAGGGCCGGCGGCCAGAGATCGAGTACAATAGCATTGATGATCGCGACCATCCACGAACAGATCGCCGCGCTGCCGCCGGCCCTACGCGCCATTGCCGAGCGCATGTACCACGTTGTGGTAATGCGCAGCCAGGCCGTCCCACCGCCGGCGATGGAGCCCTGGATCATCGAGCATTTCGGCGACGTCGCCCAGATTCGCGAGCAGCTGGTCGTCAAGGTCACCAATCGCCTGACGCTCGAAACTGCGCTGTTCAACCCGGTGCGCGCGCACCGCCCGCACACCGGCGCGGCCGAAGACGAGGCGATCGAGCGCTGGATCGCCCACGAGCTGGCCGAGCACGATATTTTCGCCTACCCCGAGCGCGACACCACCGCCGATGTGTTTGGGCGCATCCGCGGCAGGTTCTGCGTGAGCGCCTCGAACGTGGCCAAGTACGACGGCTGGCACGGCCTGGTGATCTTCGACGACCCGCACCCGCTGCGCCCTGGCCCAGCCCAGATCGCCGACTTCATCGACGTGGCGCTGCGCTGGATCGCCGCCGCCCACGCCCACGACCCGGCCGCAGTCTACCCGCTGATCATCTGGAACTGCCTGCCGAAGAGCGGCGCCACCATGATGCACGGCCATATGCAGGTGGCGCTGACGCGCGGCATGCATTTCGCGCGCGTCGAGTGCTGGCGCCGCGCCGCCGAAAGCTACCGCGCCGCCACTGGCGCGCCCTTCTTCGCCGACCTCGCGGCGCTGCACGATGCGCTGGGCTTGTCGATCCGCCACGACAACGCGCACATCCTCGCGCACCTCACGCCAATGCGCAATGGCGAGCTGCTGCTCTGCGCCGACACCGCCGAGCAGCTGATCGCGCCACTGGCCGCGCTGGTGCGCCGGCTGATCGACGAGCAGGGGCTGCGCGCATTCAACCTGGCGATCGCGCTGCCGCCCCTCGCCGCCACAGCCGAAGATTGGAGCGGCGTGCCGGCGATGGCGCGCATCGGCGACCGCGGCAACCCGCTGACCAACCGCAACGACGTAGGCGCAATGGAGCTGTTCGCCGCGAATGTCATCTCGACCGATCCATTCGAGGTTGCCGCTGCGCTGCAAACGAAAAACCAGGAGCCAGGCGCCGCCTGATTGCGGCGCCTGGCTCCTGGCCTCCGTTTCTTTCCCTCCGCGCTACTGCAGATCGCCCGGCCGCGTCGCCAGCGTCACATCCACAGTCAGCGTCTTGCCGTCGCGCAGCACCTCGAGCTGCACCGTCTCGCCCGGCTTGTGCTTCAGCAGCGCGGCGCGCAGCGAGGTATTGCTGTCGAGCTTGGTGCCGCCGATCGCCGTAATAATATCGCCATCGCGCAGGCCCGCCTTGGCCGCCGGCGTGCCGTCGACTACGGCCGGCTCGTTCGGGCTGCGCGGGCCGATCAGCGCGCCATTTTGCACCGGCAGGTTCGCCTGGGCCGCAGTGTCGGCGTCGATCATGCTATAGCTGATGCCGAGATATGGGTACTCGACCTTGCCCTGGGCGATCAGGTCGTCGCTGACGTGCTTCACCGTGTTGCTCGGCACCGAGAAGCCCAGGCCCTCGGCCTGATCGCCGCTGAGGCCATTGCCGCGCACCACCAGCGTGTTGATGCCGATCACCTCGCCGCGCAGGTTCACCAGCGGGCCGCCGCTATTGCCGTGGTTGATCGCCGCGTCGGTCTGGATCAGGCCTTCCTGGCCGCTGCCCGGCACCGTGCGGTTCAGCGCGCTCACCACGCCCACCGTCACCGAGTTCTTGAAATCGCCCAGCGGGCTGCCGATCGCGATCACCGTCTCGCCCGGCTGCAGCGCGTCGGAGTCGCCTAGCGCCGCGAAGCTCGGCACGGCCTCCTTCACGCGAATCACGGCCAGGTCGCTCAGCGGGTCGGTGCCGATCAGCTCGGCGTCGTGGCGCGTGCCATCGGCGAAGATTACCGCAAGCGAGGCCGCGCTCTCGACCACATGGTTGTTCGTCACCACATAGCCGTCGCCGCTGATGATCACACCCGAGCCGCTGGCGCGCTGCTGGCGCTGCTGCGGCTGATCCTGGCCGGGAATCGGGAACGGCAGCTGCGCGTCGTTCGGCTGCGCGTCGGGCCGCAGCGTGTTCACCACCGTTACCACCGCCGGCGAGATCTGCTTCACCGCCACCACCACGCTGCTATCGCCGCTCTGCGGCTGCGGCGCGGTGCGCGGCGCCGGGATAGGCGTGGGCTGCACCTGCGCCTCGATATTCGACACCGGGCGCGGCTGCGGCTGCGCGGCCGACTGCGACGACGCGCTCCGCGAGAAATAATACGCCGCCCCGCCGCCGATCACCCCGCCCATCGCCGTGCCTAACAAAAATGTCACCACCAGGGCAACTATCACCAAAATTCGTGTACGACGTTCCATCGGAACCTCCTCAATCACTTCACCCATCGGCCCGGCCAATCTATCACGCCGGGCATGGTAATGCGCTTTGTTGCTGGTATTAGTATGCCAACATAAATTGAGCCAGCCGTGAGGAAGGGATGAGAAACGGATGAGCCATGGTAGGCGCCCGGCGCTGGCATAGTAATGTCGTAAGCCGCCGCGGTTGGCGAGCTTGCCTCGCTGCTGTATAATGAAACACTGGAAATACTTCAAGAACAATGCCAACCCAGCGCAACACCCGTGACACCCTATGGAAGAGATCCTGATCATCGACGACAGCCAGCAGATCTGCGCCATGCTGGCGGAGTACATTCTGCCCGAGCTTGGCTACACCTCGGCGATCGCCAACACCGGGCGCCAGGGTCTCAACCGGCTGCGCCAGCGGCTCCCCGATCTTATCTTGCTCGACCTGCAGCTGCCCGATATTAGCGGCCTCGATCTGCTGCGCCTGATCGCCCAGGAGGGCTACGACGTGCCGGTGATCCTGATGACCGCGCACGGCTCGGAGGGTATCGCCGTCGAGGCATTCCGGCTCGGCGCGCGCAACTACCTGATCAAGCCATTCAGCGAAACCGAGGCCCAGGCGGTGATCGACCAGGCGCTGCGCGAGCGCCGGCTGCGCCGCGAGAAAGAGCAGCTGACGCGCAACCTACAGCAGCGCGTGAAAGAGCTGACGGTGCTGTACTCGATCGGCCAGTCGGTCAGCGCGCTGCTCGATCTGGAAGAGCTGCTCGAGCGCATTGTCGAGGCGGCGGTGTATATCACCCGCGCCGAAGAGGGCTTTCTGCTGCTGCGCGATCAGAACGCCGACGAGCTGTACCTGCGCGCCGCCAAAAACCTCGGCGAGCAGCGCGCCCAGCGCATGCGTATGCCGATCGAAGATACGCTGGCCGGCCAGGTGGTGCGCAGCGGCAAGCCGGTGCGGCTCGATAAAGCCAGCGCCGGCGCGAACTTGAAAGTCAAGACTGGCTTTCTGGTGCGGGCGATCTTGCAGGTGCCGCTCACCGTCGGCAATCACGCGATCGGCGTGCTGGCCGTCGACAACCAGCAGGCCGAGCGCACCTTCAGCGAGAACGACCAGTACCTGCTCTCGGCGCTGGCCGACTACGCCGCGATCGCGATCGAGAACGCCCGGCTGTACTCCGAAGTCAAGAGCAGCGAAGAGCGCTACCGCGATCTGTTCGCCAACGCCTACGATCTGATCTTCACCCTCGATCGGCAGCTGCACATCCAGAGCATCAACAATATCGGCACCACGCTGATTGGCTACGACGAGGCCCAGCTGGTTGGGCGGCCGCTGCGCGACCTGGCCGTGGCCGAGGCCTGGGATGCCGCCGAGCAGCGCTTCGCCGGCCTGCTGATGGGCAACAGCACTCAGCCATTCGAGCTGCAGCTGCGCCGCCCCGACGGCGAAACCCTGGTGCTCGAGGTCAGCGCGCGGCTGCTGCACGGCCACGGGCGCACCGGCGGGGTGCACTGTATTGCGCGCAACCTCACCGAGCGCCGCCGGCTCGAAGAGCAGCTGATCCACTCCGAAAAGCTCTCGTCGATCGGCCAGCTGGTGGCCGGCGTGGCGCACGAGCTGAACAACCCGCTCACCAGCATCTCGGGCTATACCCAGCTGATGCTGCGCGACACCACCCTGCGCGACGATATGCGCGACGACTTGAAGCACATCAACACCCAGGCCGAGCGCGCCGCGCGGATCGTGCAGAACCTGCTGGTGTTCGCCCGCGAGCACAAGCCCGAGCGCAGCACCGTCAACCTCAACGAAGTCTTTCGAAATACGCTCAGCCTGCGCGCCTACCAGCTGCGCGTCGACAACATCAGCGTCGTGCTCGACTTCGACCCGAACCTGCCGAACACGATCGCCGACCCCTTCCAGCTCCAGCAGGTCATCCTCAACCTGATCAACAATGCCCACCAGGCGATCACCGAGCGCGGTGGCCCCGGCACGCTGACACTGCGCACCTATGTAGCCACCACTCCCGGCGAGAGCGGCGCCGCCAGCCAGCCGTCGGTGGTGCTGGCCGTGGGCGATACCGGCGTAGGCATCGCCGCGCGCGATCTGAACCGGATCTTCGACCCGTTCTATACCACCAAGCCAGTCGGCCAGGGCACCGGCCTAGGCCTGTCGATCTGCTTCGGCATCGTGCGCGAGCACGGCGGGCGGATCTGGGCCGAAAGCGAGCCAGGTAGCGGCACAACCCTCTCGGTGGCGCTGCCGCTGTTGCAAGGGCCAGCCACCGATGGCATCCTGCTCGACGACGACGCGCGCGTGGCCGAAAACACCCCGCGCTGCCGGGTGCTGGTGGTCGACGACGAAGAACCGGTAGCGCGGCTGCTGGCGCGGCTCCTGCGCCAGCTTGGCCACGAGCCGATGATCGTCGACAGCGGCGCGGCCGCGATCGAGCGGATTAAACGCGAGCCATTTGACTTGATACTCAGTGATGTTAAAATGCCTGGAATGAGTGGTTTTGAACTACACCAGGTCATCAAGCAGCTGAACCCCGAGCTCGCGGCGCGCGTGGTATTCGTCACCGGCGATATGCTCAGCGCGGCAACCCAGGCGCGCATCGCCCAGACTGGCAACCCCTATATCGCCAAGCCATTCGCCATTGAGCGCCTTGAGGCGCTTGTTCGAACCTTGTTGTCGCAACGACCGATCGAGCAGTAGTGTACGCCCGCACAGATCGTCCAATGAAGTACGCCTGCTAGCCCACCGGAAAGCGCCGGTTCGCCATGTCAGCGTTTGACGATTCGCATTTCCCGCTACGACACAGCGTCGGAGAAGCCACACTACGCGCGCAACGAAGCATTATGCGTGGTCCACACTCGGTGCGCGCCGATTGGGTGCGGCCGGGAGGAGATCAAGCCGTGGAACCAACTTTCAAGGCGATTGCCGAGATTGCCGCCGACAATCGCTCAGGCGCCGCCCAGATCGCCGAGCGCGCCGCGAACATTCTGCTGCAGCGCGCAGCCAGCGGCCAGGCGCCCTCGGCCGATGCGTTTCGCCACGAGATTCTGGCGATCGGCCGGGCGCTGATTCGCGCGCAGATGGTGATGGCGCCACTGGTGAACCTGGTGAACGCGGTGCTTTGGCGCATGGAGCAGGGCGACTCGCCGCGCAGCCTCAGCCGCGCCGTCGAGCAAACCACCGAGGAGTTCAAGCGCCAGATCCAGCAGCACGCGCTGCACGTGGCCGAAGGAACGCTTGGCCTGATCGACGAAGGCAGCCAGATCGTCACGCTGTCGTTCAGCAGCACTATTCAGCACGCACTGATCCACGCGCAGCGTGCCGGCCGGCGGCTCGAAGTGCTCTGCGCCGAGTCGCAGCCGGGCCGCGAGGGCCGCGACACCGCCACGGTGCTGCGGAGCTGCGGCGTGGCGGCGATCCTGCTCGACGACGAATCGGCGCTCGCGGCCGTAGAGCATGCCGACTTGGTACTGGTCGGCGCCGATATGCTGACGCACCGCGGCCTGATCAATAAAGTTGGCACCGCGCCGATGGCGCTGGCGGCACACACGGCCGGCACGCCGTTCTATACGCTGTGCGGCAGCGAAAAATTCCTGCCGCCCGGCTTCCGCCCCGGCAATCGCTCGATCAGCTGGGCCAATAATGGCGATGCCGTCGAGGCGTACCAGCTTGAGCTCGGCGACCTGCCGTTCGACTTCACGCCGCTTGAGCTGCTCTCGGGGATCGTGACCGAAAAGGGCATCCTGCCGGTCGCGGCCATCGAGGCGTGGCTGGCCGCAACACAGCTGCACCCGGCCCTGGCGCAGCATTCGGCAGAAGTGGCGCTGTGAAACAAACGCTCGCGCGCCAGCGTCGAACTCGTGATGCGTTTGTTAAAACAGCCCGGCCAACGCCATGCTATAATACGAGCGGATTGCGCATTACAATGCGATTGCAGTCGCGTCGCGCCCCCGAATGATCTGGTAAAAAATGCTTGACACAGAACATATGTTCTATTATAATAAGCCTCACCGAATACGTTCTGAGCGATGCTCAACACGGGCGATCAGCGGGGCGGCGCGGTATGTTTCCGCAGTACGCGCCGGCCACCCAGGTGAGGAGAACGATCACTATGGCCGTGACACAGAAGACGCTGCGCTCGAATATTCAGGCGCAGGCGCTAGCGAATGGGCTGCCGCGGCGGATGTATAGCACCGTATACCTTGCGACGCTGCTGCTCGCGGCGGTGGCAATCTACGTGCTCGTGAGCCTACTGCTGGGCAAGGCGCAGGTGCTGATCGACGACGTGCGCTACGGCCGGCCGCGCACCGTGCAGCTCGACGCATTCGTGGGCCACGACGAGGCCAGCGGCCAACCAACACACCTGATCGCCGTAAATTTAAACCGCCAGGCCATGATCATCGAGCTGCCAGGCGGCAACCCGGCCAACGCCCGAACGATCAGTGGCCCATACCTGTTTGGCGCCGACGAAGACCTGACGCCGCTGGCGCTTGAGCTGCGCGATATGGACAACGACGGCAATGTCGATCTGCTGCTGGATGTGCGCAACGAGCAGGTGGTTTACCTGAACAAAGATGGTGTGTTTCGTCTGCCAACCGCCGCCGAGCAGGCGCGGCTGGCAAAAGGGAACGCGCGATGAGCGCAGACGCACAGCGGCGCCAGAAGCCGGCCGATCGGCCCAGGCAGGCGTCGCAGCGCGCGCCGATGTTTGAAGTTCGCCACGACGAACTTCCGCAGGCGCCCAGGCCAATAGATAAAACGCGCGATCTGTTCGAGGATCTGCACGAGATCGGGCCACGCCAGGCCGCGCCGGTCGTTCGCACCGCGCCACGCCAGCCGGCACCGCTGCAGCGGCTTGTGACGCCGCAGCTGGCCGCGCCAGGTGAGCGCGATCATGCCGACGCCCCGGCGCCGCGCTCGCTGCCGCAGCGCGTGGCCGATCTGCAGCACACCACCTCGCAGGCGCAAGGCATGGCGATGCGGCGGCCCTACCAGGCCACGTACGAGCCGCCCGGCGCGTTCATCCGCAGCCGGCCCTGGCTGCTGATCATCGTCGCGCTCGTCAGCGTGCTGATTATCTGGTTTGCCTCGGCCACGCCAAAGACAATCATCAGCGGCTTTAACGGCGGGCCTGCCGCCGCTGCCGCCGACTCGCTATCGCAGGTGTTTCAGGCCAGCCAGGCTGCTATTCCTGCCGGCGAGCACTCGCTACTCGGCACGCCAAGCATCAGCGCCCAGTTCATCGACCAGGTGCTGGCGCACTATGGCTCGCCGGCGCAGGGCACAGGCGCGATCTGGGTCGAGATGGGCCAGCGCTATGGCATCGACCCTGCCTACGCGCTGGCGTTTTTCATCCACGAGTCGAGCGCCGGCACCAACCCCGGCTGGGCTGGCCTGAAGCCGGGCGGCGGCAGCACCCATAATGTCGGCAATATCATCTGCGCCGGCTACGCCACTTGCTTCGGCCGCTTCCGCGACTACGCCAGTTGGGATGAGGGCATTGAAGATTGGTATAAGCTGATTGCCACTGAGTATGTAGGCAATCGCGGCACCGCAACCATCGAGCAGATTATTCCAATCTACGCGCCCTCATTTGAGAATGATGTCGGCAACTACGTTGCCACGGTGGTCGATCTCGCGAATGCGTGGCGCCAGGGAGTGGTGCGTTGATCAACGATGGCTGGGCCGCCGCGGGCGGCCTGCGCAAAGTCATATTCATACTCGCGCTGGTTGGGCTCGCCTACCTCCTGCTGCAGACCCGGCCGGGCGCAGCGCGCATCAGCGCGTGGAACGCCGGCGGCGCGGCCGGCGCGCGCACGCAGGGCATCACCGGCGAGGCAGCGCCGCTCACCGGCCGCGGCGTGCCCGACACCGACCTTCCCTCAATCAACCCGCTTGGCCTGCCAAACACTGTGATGACGCAGGGCTACGGCGTTGGCTCACACGCGCCGGCCAATATCTGGGGCGCGATCGACCTGGCGATCGATGGCAATCACGACGGCCAGGCCGATCCCGATGGCACCCTCGGCACACCCGTGTACGCCACCCACGACGGCGTGGTGCACCTCGCGCGCGACACTTGGCCGGCCGGCAATCATATCTGGCTCGAGGGCATCCACTTCAAAACCGGCTACTCGCACCTGAAAGACTTTGCCATCCAGGACGGGCAGACGGTCAAGCGCGGCGACGTGATCGGCTACGTCGGCTCGACGGGCGAGGCAAGCGGGCCGCACCTCGACTACCAGGTGTGGAAAGACGGCGTGAACGTCAACCCGCTCGACTATAACGCGCTGCCATAGCCATCCTCTTTGCACAGCACCCCGGTGTATGTTACACTACGCGCAATTGAAAGAGCGCCATCAGCGTTGATGACGAGCTCTGCGTAGCCGGCCCACGCGGATGTGGGATTGGCCAGCGCGACCTGTAAGATTCAACGCCTGCGATGTCGCCATCGGGGGCGTTCTTTCTTGTTGGCCTGAGTCCAAAGGAGTACTCAAATGACGCTACCGGCCGAGACCCAGCTGCTGCACGAGATCGGGCCAGCGCCCGCGCTCGACGAGCACACCATGCTGGAAATGTATCGGTATATGCTGCTGGCGCGCGCGCTCGACGAGCGAATGTGGCTGCTCAATCGATCGGGCAAGGCGCCGTTCGTGATCTCGTGCCAGGGCCACGAGGCCGCCCAGATCGGCGCGGCGTTCGCGCTCGAGCGCGGCAAAGACTTTACACTCCCCTACTACCGCGGCCTCGGCACCGTGCTGGTGATGGGCATGTCGCCGCGCGAGGTGATGCTGGCGATCTTCGCCCGCGCCGCCGACCCCTCGAGCGGCGGGCGGCAGATGCCGGCGCACTACGGCCACCGCAAGCACAAGATCGTCACCCAATCCAGCCCGGTCGGCACCCAGATCGCGCACGCCGCCGGCATCGCGCTGGCCGAGAAGATCAAAGGCGGCGACGCGGTGGCCTGGGTGTCGTTTGGCGAGGGCACCTCGAGCCAGGGCGACTTCCACGAGGCGCTGAACCTGGCCTCGGTACACCGGCTGGCGGCGATCTTCCAGTGCGAAAATAACGACTACGCGATCTCGGTGCCCATGAACAAGCAGATGGCCGTCAAGAGCGTCGCCGACCGCGGCCCGGCCTACGGCATGCCCGGCGTGAAAGTCGACGGCACCGACGTGCTGGCGACCTACGCCGCTACTGCGGCGGCGGTGGCGCGCGCGCGCGCTGGCGAAGGCCCGACGCTGATCGAGGCCCACTGCGTGCGCCTGACACCCCACTCGAGCGACGACAACGACCGCACCTACCGCCCGGCCGACGAGATCAAGAGCCTGCGCACCCACGACCCGATCGCGCACTTCCGCGACTACCTGCGCGAGCACGGGGTGCTCGACGATGCGATCGACCACCAGCTGCGCGCCAGCGTGAAGCACGATGTCGACGACGCCACCACCTTCGCCGAGCAGGCGCCGCTGCCGGATCCAGCCACCTTGTCGCGGCATGTCTATGCCGACTAAGAAGTTGTTTGAAAAGGGTGGTTTGGAGGGACTTCGTCCCTCCAAGTATCCACTTGTTCTGGCGGGTGGCGGCCACGAATGTGGTCGCCACCCG
>CALLYN010000290.1 GCA_937858455.1 uncultured Kouleothrix sp. | reverse complement strand
CAATGTTGGCCTGGGGCTGGCCGTAAGCTATAGCATCGTCGAGCGGCACGGCGGCTCGATCTCGGTGAGCAGCAGCCCCGGCGGCAGCACGTTCCGAGTCTCGCTGCCGGCCGCGCACTCAATCGAGATCGAGAAAAAATCATCCTGACTTCGTTTGCGATGCCTGCCCGGCTTCGCCGGGCAGGCATCGCAAAATGAAAATTCGGGGGCGGCAAAGCCGCCCCCGAACCCCCACATACAGCAACTGACTGGCTGGCGTAGGCGGTGGCTCTGGCTTTGTGCGCCACGCGGCTTAGCGACGCGCGAACAGCCGCGAGCGCCCGCTGTTGCGCAACAGCTTCAGCGCGTACAGCAGCGCGACCGAACCGAGCAGCGCCCAGAGCAGGCTGAACGGCTGGTTGCCAATTAGCAGCGGCGGGATCAGGTTGGGAATGCGCAGCAAATTGGCGAGCACCGTGCCGAGATATGCGCCAATCACGCCGACGATAATCGATACCAGCAGAGTGCCGGGGCTGAACGCGACGATCCATTGGGCGATCGCGCCGCAGATGCCGGCGATGACGAGCAGGGTGAGCAGCTGAAGCAGATCCACAATGCCTCCTCGATCGCTGTGTTTCAGAATGCAATTGGCCTGGCGCTGATACTGTAGCGCAACCTGCGCTGCACGTCAATAGACTTTAAGGCCCCGGAATTTCTTCGGGAGCCTCGAAGAGGCGTTCAGCGGCGCGGGTCGTCCATGTCGATCGTGCGCGGGCCGGCGAGCTCGCGGTAGCGCTCGGCGTACGACCAGTGCTGCTCGCCAAGGTTGAACAGCCGCGCGGCGAGCCAGCTGGCGGTGAACGTCGGGATGACATTGGTGAACGGGATGAGCGCTTCGATCACGGCCTTGTTGCGCAAATTGGGCAGGCCCATGCGGTCGAGCACCATCCACATGATCGGCGCCGAGAAGATGTCCAGCCCGAAATCGAGCAAGTCGAGCAGCACCACCAGCGGCAGTGGCACGTAGCGCATCGTGGTGAAGAAATCGGCATCGCGCGGGATGCGCAGCTGGCGGATCTGCCGCACCAGCATCAGCAGTCCGAGCAGCGCGATCACCACGCACACCCCCATGATAATCGCCAGAGTCGAGAGCAGCTGCCACAGGGTTGTGTTCACGAGTTTTCCTCCAGATGGCGCTGGGCGCGCCGCCGCAGCCCGGCAATCAGTAGCGCTGCCGCGATCAGCGCCGCCAGCAGCGCCAGGGTCGAGATCTCGAGCGTGGCGCCAAAGCGCGGCTGCCCGGCGTCGAGCGTGGCCAGCCACGCGGGCGGCGCGGTGAGCGCCAGAAACGGCCCAAACACCGGGTTATCGGGGCGCGCGGCCAGCAGGCGCAGCAGCAGCCGTGCGGCAACCAGCGCGGCCAGCGCGCCAACGGCCCCGGCGGCGATATGACGTATGCGTTGTGGCACTGTGTTGCACCTTCCGCTAGCGCAGCGTCGAGGGCAGGATGCCGAGCTGGCCGCGATACTTCGTCACAGTGCGGCGGGCCACATCCATGCCGCGGTCGCGCAAAATCTCGACGATGTCCTGGTCGGTCAGCGGCGTGCTCTCGTTGGCAATCAGCTCTTGAATTATATCCTTGATCGACAGCGAGGCGGTGAAAAAATGGCTGAACGGCACGATCGCTTTGCTGGGAATCTGCACGTACTTGTTGGCGGTGGCGCGGCTCACCGTCGACTCGTGCACGCCCAGCGCGGCGGCCACCTCGGCGCGTGTCAGCGGGGCGAGGTGGCGCACGCCATAGCGCAGGTAGGCCTCCTGGCGCTCAATCAGAAACTCGGCGATGCGCCGGATGGTCTCGCGGCGCTGGCGCATATTCGTCAGGAACAGGCGCGCGCGCGTCACGAATACGCTGAGGTGCTCGCGTTCCTCGGCCGAGATATTGTGCTGCTGGCGCCCGGCCGACTGGGCAAGCTCCTGGTAGAGCGGGTTGAGGCGCAGGTAGAAGCGGCGCGACTCGACCACCTCGGCCACGAGCTGGCCGTTTTCTTCGCGGATGACCACGTCGGGCAGCACGAACGACGTATCGGCGCTGCTGGCACCGTCGTTGGTGCGCTCGAGCGGGAACGGCCGCAGGTACTGGCGCATGAAATCGCGCGCGGCCACAACGTCGTCGTAGCTGATGCCGAGCGCCTGGGCGATCGCGCCGTAGCGGTGCTCGCCTAGGTCGAACCAGTGATCGCGGATGATCGCGCGGAGGTGCGGGTTGCTGACACCCTGGCGCTCGAGGCGGTCGATCTGGATGAGCAGGCACTCCTGAACATTGCGCGCGCCAATGCCGGCCGGCGCCAGATCCTGCAGCTTCAGCAGCACCTGCTCGATCTGCTCGGGGGCGACGCGCAGCGCGTCGGCAAGCTCGTCTAGCGCGCCATCGAGGAAGCCGTGCTCGTCGAGCGAGCCGATCAGGTAATCGGCGATGCTGTGGTCGGCCTCGGGCAGGCTGATATGCAGGTCGCGCTCAAGCGATTCGCGCAGTGTCGAGGGCGCGGCGATCGCCAGCAGCGGGTCGAACTCGTCGTCGGCGGGCGCGGCGCTCGAGTCATCGCGCTCGGCCTCGGCCAGCTTCATATCTTCGTGCAGGCAGTAAATGCAGGTAGCGCCGCTGAGCGGCCGGCCGCAGCGGCTGCACAGCGCCTCGTCGCTCTCGGCCTGCTCGAGCGCCGGGTTGTCTTCCAGCTCGGTCTGCACGAGCTGCTGGAGCTCTTGTGTTGAGAGAACCAGCATATTATTCAGCGCGATCAGCGCCGGCGATGCTTTCATCTGCTGCTGGGGCAGCAGATTCATGCCCATGCTCATATCCATCATACCTGAAACCTCGCGGCTGCTGTATTCGTCCTATCAGTATCACAATCGGCGCATCAGCCGGGCATCAGCGCGGACTCATCGCCGGTTACGACCCGCAGGCGTACACTCGATGGCGATGGCACGTTATCTGCTGACAGGGGCCGGTAGACGCGGCGCTACGGCTGGAGCTTACCAGAGCGGGCGCCGGAGCAGGAGGGCATCGAATGATCAACGTACCCGCCCAAGGAGTCGCGCAAGCGCGGCCGGTGCCAGTTCTGCGCGCCAACCCGGCGCTGTTTTGGGGAATCTTTGTGCTTGTCGGGGCCGGCATTGCCGTCGCGCTTCTCCTGATCATTTCCACGCTTCCTAGCCGCTTGCCACTTGCGCGCAGCGCCGATATTCAAACTGTTCGTGAGGCGATCTGGGCCCGTGTGAATGGCGATGTGAGCGATCCACTGGTCGAGCTTGCGCCCGGCGTCACCGCCCGGCAGAGCGCCATGCGCGGATTTTCGGTGGGTGGCCGCACGTACTACTACTACTTCGAAGGCCAGCCAGGCTTCGACCCGCTGAGCCGCGGCACGCTGCCAGCTGATGCGATCGAGGTTGTGCTACGCGACGGCTCAGGGCCTCAGGTACTGGTGATCTACCAGGTGCTGCGCCCATAACCTCTATAAGCAATATGTGTGCCATAGCCTGGCGCCCGCGGTGCGCGCTCAGGCCTACCCGAAACCGAGGGTGGAGGCAGATACATCGACGCAGGTGGCCATGCCACCTGCGTCGACGCGTTGGCGGCACGCTGGTTTACTGTGCGGCGTGCAGCCGTTTCTGAAAATCGTCGATCGCCAGGCCAAGCCGCTGGGCGGCGTCTTTTTCGTCGCCGTCGCTCTGCTGAAGCGCTTCGTAGATCATCACGCGCTCGACCTCGGCGAGCACGTCGAGCAGCCGCTCGCGGTTGCGCACGCGCGTGGCCAGATCGACCTGGGTGGGAATGCCGTGCTGCGAGAGGTTCAGATCGTGGCTGGTGATCACATTGCCCTGCGAGAGCACCACGGCGCGCTCGATCTCGTTTTCGAGCTGGCGCACATTGCCGGGCCAGTCGTAGCGCTCGAGCCGCGCAAGCGCCTCTTCCGAGATTTTGGTAAGCGGCGCGCCGGGCTTGTAGCGGTACTTATCGAGGAAATGCTCGACCAGGATGGGGATATCGCCGCGGCGCTCGCGCAGCGGCGGCATGTGGATGTTGATCACATTCAGGCGGTAGTAGAGGTCTTCGCGGAAATTGCCCTGTTTGACTTCATCGAGCAGATCGCGGTTAGTCGCGGCGACGACGCGCACGTCGACCTTGACCACGCCGGTGCCGCCGACGCGCTCGATCTCGCCCTCTTGCAGCACGCGCAGCAGCTTTTTCTGCACCGGCAGGGTGATCTCGCCGACTTCGTCGAGAAAGATCGTGCCCTTGTGGGCCTGCTCAAAGCGGCCCTTGCGCTGGGCCACCGCGCCGGTAAAGGCGCCTTTCTCGTGGCCGAACAGCTCGCTTTCGATGAGCGTCTCGGGCAGCGCCGCGCAGTTGACTTTCACGAGCGGGCCGTTGCGGCGGGCCGAGTTCTGGTGGATCAGGTTGGCGGCCAGCTCCTTGCCGGTGCCGGTCTCGCCGGTGATCAGCACCGAGGCATCGGAGGCAGCGACGCGGCCGATCGTCTTGTAGATCTGGCTCATGGCTGGGCTGCGGCCGATCATGCGCTCGCGCAGATCAGCGCGCTGCTCGAGCGATTTCACGCGTGAGGCCAGCTCCTGGTGCTCGAACAGGCGCTTGATCACCACCAGCACTTCGTCGAGGTCGAAGGGCTTTTGCAGGTAATCGTACACGCCCATCTGCATGGCGCGGATCGCGATCGACGAGGTGCCGTGCGCGGTGATCAGGATCACCGGGATATCGCTACCCTCTTTGCGCAGCCGCTCGAACAGATCGAGGCCGTTGATGCCAGGCATCTGCAGATCCATCAGCAGCAGCCCGTAGCCATGATCGCCCTTCAGCTGTTCGAGCACGGCGGTGCCGCTGCCGACGCCTTTCACCTGGTAGCCTTCTTCGGTGAGCAGGTCGGTGAGCATATCGATCGTCGCGCTCTCGTCGTCGGCGATCAAAATTGTGCCTATCGATTCGTGTTGGGGCGCCACGTCTGTCTCCAAGAGGCTTCATCGGAAATAATCATTCGGAGGGGCAAAGCCCCACCAGGAGAGGATTTTTGGAGGCCTCGGGCCCCAAGCCCCCACCATGTTATTTCCAATAAGGCCTACTACAGGGCCGTTTGGTTGACACTAGCCAGGGATTGCCGCGCTATTGTATCATACTCGCTCGATCTGTGCCCCAAGCTGCTGGAGCCGCTGCTCGATGCGCTCGTAGCCGCGGTCGATCTGGCCGATATTGTAGATCACGCTGCGGCCCTGCGCGCACAGCGCGGCGATCAGCAGGGCCATGCCGGCGCGGATGTCGGGGCTGGGCAGGCCTTCCGGCTCGCCGTACAGCTGGCTTGGCCCCACTACCACGGCGCGGTGCGGGTCGCACAGCACGATCTTTGCGCCCATCGAGATCAGCCGGTCGACGAAGAACAGCCGGCTTTCGAACATCTTCTCGTGGATCAGCACGGTGCCGCGCGCCTGGGTTGCCACCACCAGCGCGATGCTGATCAGGTCGGGGTTGAAGCCGGGCCAGGGCGCCGAGTCGATCTTTGGGATGGCGTTGTGCGCGTCTTCCTGCACGTGCAGATCCTGGCCGTCGGGCACCACAATATCGTCGCCGTCGTCGTCCCAGCGCACGCCGAGCTTGCCAAAGGCGATCCGGGTCATGCGATGGTCGCGCGGGCGGGCGCCGGCGATGCGCAGTGCGCTGCCAGTGACGGCGGCGAGGCCGATGAACGAGGCGACTTCCATGAAATCGGGGCCGATCGTATACTCGCCGCCGCCGAGCCGGGCGACGCCGTCGATCGTGAGCATGTTCGTGCCGATGCCATCGATGCGCGCGCCGAGCATGTTCAAAAAGTGGCACAGATCCTGGATGTGTGGCTCGGAAGCGGCGTTGCAGATCGTGGTGGTGCCCTCGGCCAGCACCGCGCCCATGATCGCCTGCTCGGTGGCGGTGACGCTCATCTCGTCGAGAAAGAGATCGGCGCCGCGCAGCCGCTGGGCGCGCAGGATGTACTCGGTTGGCGTAACCTCGATCGTGGCGCCGAGGCCGCGCAGCGCCAGGAAGTGCGTGTCGAGCCGGCGGCGGCCGATCATGTCGCCGCCGGGGCGCGGCAGCGTGACATAACCGCGGCGGGCCAGCAGCGGGCCGGCCAGCAGGATCGAGGTGCGGATCTTACGCGCCATGGTGGTGTCGGGCTCGGCGGCGCCAACCGCACCGGCCGCGAAGGCCCAGCTGTGGCCGGCGCGCTGCTCGATCGCCACGCCGAGCTTGCGCAGCAGGGCGATTTTGATGCCGACATCGCCGATCTGCGGCAGGTTGTGCAGCACCACCTCGCGCTCGGCCAGCAGTGTGGCGGCCAGCAGCGGCAGCGCCGCATTTTTATTGCCGGCGGGCGTGACGGTGCCGGCAAGCTGGCGCCCGCCTTCGATGATGAACCGTTCCACTCTTCCTCCTGCGAACTTGGCAGTATCTATGGGGCTTACTGTGATGGTGGTAGCTCGCGCGGCTTGCGGCGGAACGGGTTCAGCCGCCCGAGCCGCTCGCCGAGGCTGGGGCGCTCAGCGGCGCCAATCTCGGCGGCGCTGCTGCGCGCGCGCGCGATCAGCTCGGCGGCGCGCTTGCGGCCCTGTGCTATCGCCTCGCTCGAGATGCGCTTGATCTGCTCGGTGGAGACGAGGTCGCCGCTTTCGTACCAGCGCCACGCAGTGACGCCAGTGGTGTAGGTGCCGGCGTAGGACACCGCGATCTTTGGCACCAGGCCCCACACCGGAATGAGGCCAACCAGGCTGCGCGCGGCCTGGCGCCACAGGAACGCCCCGCCGACCACCGGCAGCACCTCGCGGATGCGCGCCTGGAAGTCGGGTGGTGCGCCGTAGGCCAGCGCAAGCCGGTAGACCAGCAGCGCCTGGTTTTTCGTGAGCACGAGGATATCGGCGGCGGCGAAGGGCACATTCACCAGCGGGATCTGCTCGGGCAGGCCCGAGGCCAGCGCGTAGGTGGCGTTGGTGAAGGCCACGCTGCTGATCAGGTCGCGGGCGAAGATCGCGCGCAGGCCGGGCAGCAGGCGCGCCGCGGCCAGGTGCAGCTCGCCGGGCAGGCGCGCCAGCACGGCGGTGGCGAGCCGGTCGGCGGCGTCGAGCGCCTGCGGGTCGAGGATGGCGACGGTGCGCGCGCGCAGCATTGGCGAGAGGAACGCCTGCCCGGCCTGCGTCTGGTCGCCATACAGCAGCGCTACGAGAAACGGCACCGGCAGCGCCTCAAGCCGGCCGAACGCGGCCAGCTCGGCAGCCGAGAGGGTGTTGCGCGCGTCGATCGCCAGTATCAGCATATCGACGGAGCCAAGGCCGTTGGCGCGCTCGGCGGCGCGCGCGAGCGGCACGATATCGAGCGGGTCGGGGCCGGCGGCGGGGTAGCGCTCGTGGCCCTGGTGCAGCAGCCGGTCGAGGGCGTCGAGCGCGGTGTTATGCCCAATACAGGTGATCACGAACGGCCGCTCAGCTTCTTCCCGAATGGCGTTGACGTCGATCTCGCGCAGCGTCGAGAAGATATTTCCGAAATCGCTCCACTTGGGCACGGTACACCTCATTGTTGTCTGAAAGGCTGCCGGCGATATTGCACATGCTATGCCAGCGCCGATCTCGCGGCCAATTATAGCATGGCCGCTGCTGCGCATATGCTGATGGCTAGCTGACACTGTCCGCCTGGCCGAATGCGCGCTGGTCGGTGGCGATGGCGACGGCCACGACGTTGCCGGGCGCGAACTGGCCGGCGATCTGGCGCAGCACTACCGGCCGGTCGTCGCCGCCGGCGGCGCTGGCGAGCAGCTGCTGGCAGCTGACGGCGATGTCTTGCACGATGCGCTCGTAGCGGTAGTAGGCCAGCGCCGCCGGGCTGATAGCCGCCGGGCCATAGCCTGCATAGAACTGGGCCGCCTCCGCGTCGCTGTTCCAGATGCCGCCGATCCCCGCGCCGATATACATCAGGTCGTGCTCTTTCGGCGCCAGCACCAGCGTGTCCCAATCGACCAGGTAGAGCTGGCCGGCAGGGTCGATCAGCAGGTTGCCGGCGTGGATGTCGCCGTGGCACAGGCACAGGTCGGGCGGCTGCCGGCGCAGCATGCCGGCGAGCTGTTCGGCGCGGGCGATCAGCTGCCGGATGGTGCGCTGCTGTGCCACAAGCAGCCGCGCGAACTCGGCCGCCACCGGGTCGGCGAATGGCTGCCCGGCCGCCTGCTGGAGAAAGGCCGCGAGCAGCTGGCGCCAGGCCGGGGTGTAGGTTTCGTGCGGAACCGTGGCGAGCAGAGCCGGCGGCGGCGCCGCGGCGTGCAGCTGGCGCAGGCTGGCGCCGAACTCGGCCCACTGGCGCGGCGACAGCGCCACATCCCAGCCGGACTCGCCGCTGATGAATGGGTAGAGGATTGCGGTGAAGGGCGCGAGCGGCGCCGACAGCGCGCCGGTTGCGCGGGCTGCGATCGGCGCGATCAGCTGGCGCATGCCCGACTGCGCCAGCCAGTACGGGATGCTGACACTCGCCTCGGGGAAGTGGCCGCGGCGCAGCTTCAGAAAGTAGACGCGGCCATCGCTCGCAACGGCACGATACACGGCGGTGTCGGGGTCGGCGCCGAGCGGCAGAAACACAATTTCGGCGATCGACAGGCCATACGCCGCGCCGAGGCAGGCGCTGATCGCGGTTTCGTGAAGGTCGGGTGGTTCAAGCACTGATGGCTTCCTTTCTACTCAGGCGCCTCTGGTGTGCGTGGTATAATTGCACACATTCGCCTGCGGCAGCACGATACATAATCATCCCGCTTGGTGGGGCGCGGGGGCGGCTTTGCCGCCCTCGCGGATGCTGTTTCGCGCTGTGGCAGAGCGGCGGCTCTGCCACAGCGCGAAAAAAGAAAACCTTTGGAGGGTCGCAGACCCTCCAAACCTCCCGCTGGATGATGGCCAATTTCCAAGCCCCTTATTGGAAATACGTAAAGAGAACGCAATGACACAGCGGCTATTTTCAGCATCGGCGGCGCGGATCGCAGGGCAGGTGGCGACGGTTGGCTTTTTGCTGGGGATGCTGCTTCAGCTGCTGCTCGCGCTGGGCGCGCTGCCGATCAGCATGGCCTGGGGCGGCAGCCAGGCGGCGCTTACGCCAGGGCTGCGGCTCGCCAGCCTGGCTGCAGTGGCCGTGCTCGGCGGCTGCGCGCTGATCATTCGCCGCAGGGCCGGGCTCTCGGGGGGCGCGCCTGCCTCGCGGCTGGTCAAGATCCTGGCGTGGGTCATAACGATCTACATGGTACTCAACACATTGGGCAATTTTGCATCGGCTAGCGGCGGCGAGGCCGCGCTGTTCGGCCCGCTCTCGCTGGTGCTGGCGCTCGCCTGCTTTGTGGCGGCGGCGGCGCGTAGCTAGAGCGGCCACTACCCCACCACGGCCGTGCCTGCGCTAGCCTGCACGGCGCGGCGCGCAACCAGCGCCAGCAGCAGGGTGGTGGCGACCCACAGCCCGCCGGCAGCGGCAAACAGCAGCGGCACGCTGCGATCAGCAATCAGGCCGGCGAGCGCTGTCGAGAGCGGCGCGAGCAGCTTGCCGGCGCATAGTGTCGCGCCGAGCACACGGCCAAGCTGATCGGGCGCGGCGCGCTGTTGAATGCTCGTCTGCGCGAGCACGTCGATCAGCCCGATGCCGGCCCCTAGCAGCGCGGCAATCGCCATAAACAGCGGCGTGGTGGTGGCCAGGCTCATCAGCGCGAGCAGCAGCCCGCTTGCGAGAATGCCGCCAAACAGCTTCGCCACGCGGCGCGCGGGCCGCCCGATCACTCCGCCGAGCAGCGTCCCCAGCAGCGACCCGCCCGCGAACAGCGCCATCGCCGTGCCGAGCAGCTCGGGCCCGCCGTGAAGCGGCCCCTGCGCCATGGCCACGAAGCCGACGTCGAGCGGGCCAGCCAGCGCGAGGTTGCCGAGCAGCATCAGGGCGACATACAGCGCCAGCTCGCGGTCGGCGCGAATGCTGGCGGCCACGGGGCGAATATCGTCGAGCAGCGTAGCGCGGGCGCGCGGCGCTTGTGGCATCGGGCGCATCAGCGTCAGCAGGCCTGCCACGGCGAAAAAGCTGGCGCTGTCGATGGCGAATGCCAGCGCGGCGCCCGCGTTCTGCAGCAGCCAGCCGCCCGCCAGCGGGCCGACGATCCCGCACACGAGCATGCTGCCTAGAAACAGCGCGTTGGCCTGCGCCAGCACTTTGCCAGGCACCAGCAGCGGTGTCATCGAGTAGGCCGCAGGGGTGAGCAGCCCTTCGAGGCCGCCCACGAGCACGGCCACCAGCGCGATCGTCCACAGCGGTGCGGTGCCTGCGCCGGCCAGCCCCACCAGCGCCAGCAGCAGCGCCGCCAGCGCCAGGTTGACAAAGCGCAGCAGCCGGCGGTGCGACAGCCGGTCGGCCAGCGCGCCGCCGAATGGCATAAGCAGCGCGCGCGGCACCGCAGCGGCCGACAGCACGAGGCCCAGGGTAGCGGCCGAGCCGCTGCGCTGAGCTACCAGCCACGCAAGCGCGAGCAAATAGCACTGGTCGCCAACCTGCGAGATACTCTGGCCGAGCACGAACAGCCGGAAGTCGCGCGGGAACAGTAATCCGCGGGCTGCTCCAAGCCGATCGGCAATGCGTGAAACCATACTCGCCTCAGCTCTCGTCGAGTAGCCCGAGCTCGCGGGCGCGAGCGGCGGCGTGTGTCCGGTCGCGAGCGTCGAGCTTGCCGTACAGGTGGTGCAGGTGAGTTTTCACGGTGCCGACGCTCAGCACCAGCGCGTCGGCGATCTGCTGGTTCGATTGGCCGGCGGCCACGCGCCGCAGGATCTCGAGCTCGCGTGGCGTAAGTGGCTCGGCCAGCGCGCCAGCGCGCCTGGCTGCGTCGCGCGGCTCGGGGCCGGCGCTGATCGACCTCATGGGCGGCCAGGTGGACGTGATGTTCGACAACCTGCCATCTTCGCTGCCGCACATCAGGAGCGGCAAGCTGAAGGCGCTGGCGGTGACCAGCAGCACGCGCTCCAGCGCGCTGCCCGAGGTGCCGACGGTGGCCGAATCGGGCGTGCCCGAACTCAAGGGCTACGAGGCCAGCTCCTGGTTCGGCCTGCTGGCGCCGGCCGGCACGCCGGCCGACGTGGTGAACCGCGTGCAGGCCGAGACCGCGAAGGCGCTGGGCACGCCGGTGCTGAAGGAAAGGCTGCTCTCGCAGGGCGCCATCCCGAGCGGCATGACGCCGGCCGAGTTCGTGAAGTTCATCGACGCCGAGACCCGGAAGTGGGCGCGCGTGGTGAAGGACTCGGGCGCGAAGGTGGACTAGGAAGGCGCGGCCTTCCAGGCCTCGACGAAGTGCGCCATCGTGGCCGCGTCGGCGTCGCCGACCAGCCACAGCTGCAGGCCGTCTTCGCGCCAGCCCTGCAGCGCGAAGCCGCGCTCTCGCAACGCCACCGGAGCGGCTTCGCCGGCGGCAGGCCACACGTAGAGCTCGATCCAGTGCAGCCGGTGGCGGAAGACCAGCACCGCGGCGCGGCGGCCGGCCACGTCCTGCACGCGGCCGCCTTCGAGCACGAAGCCTTCGGCCGCCAGGTCGTGCACCGGCGGCGCGAAGTCCACGCGGCCCTGGAACCAGGGCTTCACGGTGTGGCGGTCGGTGGAG
>CALLYN010000289.1 GCA_937858455.1 uncultured Kouleothrix sp. | reverse complement strand
GAGGTGTTCTACGGGCTGAAGTGAATTTTCGGGCATGGCCAAAGCATGCCCCGCGCACACTGTATGCACGTCAAGAGAAATCTGTGGAGCCCGGAAAAATCTCGCCCGTCGCCCGCGGACATCGGACCAGGCGCGGCGGGTGGATGTCGGTGACTCGTCGAGTTCTGGTCCGGGATTGCGGGTCAGCCCAGGCCAACTCTCCTTGCGGAGAGTTAGCCGGCGCGCTCGGGCGGCCCGCCCTCGCGCATCCACACGCGCCAGCCCATATACAGCAGCCACGCGCCGCCTGCGCCCACCGCCAGCGCCGTCACAGGCCAGGGCAGCCGGCCCGAGTTCGTCAGCACTACCAGCACCGCGATCACGCCAACCCAGCGCCAGTCGAAGCGAATATTTCTCACCGGCGAACCCTCCCTACATTACACCAGTTGCGTGGTGGGGGTTCGGGGGCGGCTTCGCCGCCCTCGAAAACTTCCTTTTTGGCTGGCCGCGACCAGCCACAAGTGATTTTGGAGGGCTTGCGCCCTCCAAGCCTCCCTCGCGAGAGGGCACCGCGTAAAATTATAGCACTTGCGCGTTCGCGCGCCCTCGCCGATAATGCGCTCTATGCAAACTCTCATCTCTGGCCGGGTGTGGCGCCGCGTCGCGCGCCAGCTGCTGATCGTTGCGCTTGGCAGCGTGCTGCTGCTGCTGTTTCTGTGTGTGCTGGTGGCGCTGCAGGGCCGCCACGACGACCTGCGCCAGCCGGCGGCCGCGCGCGTGGGCGCGGCGATTGTGCTCGGCGCCGCGCTCGAGAACAGCGCGGTTTCGCCTACGCTCCAGGCGCGGCTCGACCACGCGCTCGATCTGTATCGCCGCGGGCAGGTGCGCCGGATCATTCTCACCGGCGGCGCGACGCGCGGCGCGAGTGTGTCCGAGGCCGACGCCGGGCGCCGCTACTTGCTTGGGCGTGGCATGGCCGCCGAGGCGCTGCTGCTCGAGGACACCAGCACCACCACGCTCGAAAACTTGCAGCATAGCTTGCCGCTCGTGCGCGCCAACGACTTCGGCGCGGTGGTGCTGGTGAGCGATACCACGCATATGCTGCGCGCGCTCAAGATGGCGCGCGATCTCGGGCTGGCAGCATATGCCTCGCCGGCGCCGGCGGGCGGCGACACGGCCCAGCAGGTTCGTGATACGCTCAGCGAGGCGCTGAAGTACCTAGTGTACCTGTTTGCCAGGCGCTAGGCGCCGCATCCCCACGGCAAAGTGCGTACGACCTAGGCATGGATATACATTGCGGTAGTAGCACGCGCTTGACAATTTTTTCATACCACTATTCTTAAATTGACATTGAGCCTGGCCCCTTTTATGCTATAAGTGCAGATTCGCTTGACTTCGCGCGTTTATGACGGCACTGTAGCAAGGAGCCGAGGTTTCATGTTCATCTCAGTGATCATCCCTACGCTCAATCGACCAACGTTTATTGTCGATGCAGTGCGCAGCATTCTGTGCGGCACACATCAGCAGTTCGAGATCATTGTTGTTGATCAGACCTGCGATTCCTCGACGCGCGACGCGCTTGTTAGCCTGATGCGCGATGCGCGCGTGCGCTACATTTCGACGCCGCGGCCAGGGGCGTCTGCGGCGCGTAACCTGGGGGTTGCCGCCAGCAGCGCCGACGTGATCGTGTTTACCGACGACGATGTCGAGGCGCGGCCGGACTGGCTGGAGCTGATTGCGCGCGAGTTTAGCGCCGATCCTAAGCTTCAGTTCATCACCGCGACACTGGCCGCGCCGGCGTATGATCGGGAGCAGGGGTTTGTGCCGGAATTCCGCCCTTGCCCGACCATCACATCGTGGCGGCTGCCGCTGGCTGTGTCGAATGCAAACCTGAGTATGCGGCGACGCCTGTTTGATCAGATCGGCGGCTACGACGAGCTGTGCGGCCCTGGCGGGCTGCTCAAAAGCTCCGACGACGGCGATATCACGCTGCGGGTGGTTCGCTCGGGTGCAAAGTGGAAGGCGTGCCCGGAGATCGAGGTCGTGCATGTCCACGGGTTTCGGCCACACTCGGCTGCCGAGCGCCTGCTGGACGATTATGAGTACGGCAATGGCGGCGTGTACGGGCGCGCGCTGCGGCGTGGCGATTATCTGGCGGGCGGCTGGTTCTTACTGCGCGAGCTTGGTCGCTTGCTCCAAGCTGTGGCTGGCCCCTGGCGCGGCGCTCGGCCAAATACGCGCTGGCAGCTGCGCATGCGCGGTTTCTGGCACGGCTTCAGGCTGCCGCCGCGCGATGGCTTTCCGGGCCTATCGGATCTGCGGCAGCACGCCGGGCTCATTCTGATCATCGGGCTGCAGTTTTTGTAAGCTGCTAGTCTGGTGGGGCATAGTATGGTAGCAAAGCTACCATACTATGCCCCACCAAGAGAAGATTTTGGGGGCCGCAGGCCCCCAAAATCTTACTATTTAGGACTTACGCAGTTGGCGCGTTCAGCCTTCGGCAGAGCGGTACTATTTCTCTGTATCGTGTCCATTTTCCGCGCGCAGCGCGGAAAATGGACACAGAAGATGACCAAGTACCATGCTGCCGCAGGCTCAATCTCTGCCTTTAGGAAGCCGAATCACGCAAGTGCGTAACTCCTACTATTATTATTTCCAATAAAGTCTCATACACGGCGGCGCGCTACTTCGCCATTGTTTCGAGCACGCCGCCGAGCGCCGCAATCCAGCTCTCGCCGGGCAGCGTGCGGCGGTCGAGGCGCACGAACTGCGGGCCGACTCGCACGCTCGGATCTTTGCCGAAGCGCCGCCGCAGCTTCTCGCGATCGAGCTCGCCGCCCTCGGGCAGGCGAATAATAAACTCCTCGGCGGTGGTTACCACCGATGTCACCCCGGCGGCCAGCGCCAGCGCCTTGATGTTCAGCCATGTCAGCAGGCACTCGGCCGGCTCGGGCGGCTCGCCAAAGCGGTCGCGCAATTCCTGGCGCAGCTCGCGCACCGCGCGCGGCGTCTGCGCCTCGGCCATGTGCTGG
>CALLYN010000288.1 GCA_937858455.1 uncultured Kouleothrix sp. | reverse complement strand
TGGGCGCGGAGCGCGGCCAGCGCCTCGGCGCCGCGGGCGGCGCTCCGCGCATGGACGATCACCCGCGCGCCCATCTGCGCTAGCTCCAGCGCGGTCTGGCGGCCGATCCCGTCGCTTGCGCCGGTGACGAGCACGGTCTTGCCGGACATAACACTCATAGCATCCTCGTCACGCAGCGCCGCTCGCGGTGAGCACTTTGAATGCTAGCCGGCGACCCATATGCTGACCGTAGGCCAGCGCGCCCCACAGCGCGCCAAGGTTGTCGACGAGCGCGGCCTGTGCGAGGTCGCCGGCGCGCACCGGCCGCAGCCCTGTATCGGCAATCAGCTGCTCGATCGTCGCGCGCGCTGCGCCATCCGGCCCGGCGTAGAGCATGTCGGCCTGGACGCCGCCGAGCACTGGTTCGGCCAGGTTTTCGGCGCCAATGGAGTTGAAGGCGCGGTACACAATGGCCTGTGGCGCGGCGGCCTGGATCGCCGCGATGGCGTTCATCACCGGCTGGCCGAACTGGTTGGTGGCGTCGATGACAAGCTTGCCGTTGAGCGTATCGCCGAGCCCCGCGACGGTCTCGGCCATTGCGGCGCCGGGGATGGCGAACAGTACCACATCGGCCTGCGCCACTGCGTCGCCAATTGAAGCCACCTGGGCAGCCGCGCCTGCCGCGCCGAGCGCCGCCTGGGCCTTGGGGCTGTGCGGGTCGCGCGCGCCAAAGGTAATCGCGTAGCCCAGGTTGGCCCATAGTGCGCCGAGCCCGCCGCCAATATTCCCGCTGCCAACGATTGCGATTCGCATCAAGTCGATCCTTCGCTGTCTGAAAAGGGTGGTTTGTGCCAGGGGCAAAACACGAGCGATGCCTGGCCTCCCCGCCGGGCGGGAACTCGTGCGTGTGGTACGTTTCGATTAAGATGCTCGGATGCCGGCGCGGAGAGCCGGCATCCGAGCAGCGTGGCAGAGCCTGCGCGTTTGGGCTGTGGCGCGCTGCCGAACATTTAGCGCCCCAGCGTCTCGATGATCAGCTGCGCGGTTTCGCTGCCGCTGAAGTTCTGCTGGCCGGTGATCAGGTTGCCGTCGCGGATGGCGAAGCCCTTCCACAGCCCGGCCTGGATGTAGTTCGCGCCCAGCGCCCTGAGCTCGTTCTCGATGCGCCAGGGCATCACGTGCTGGCCCGGCTTGAGCACGCCCCAGCCGATCATCGCGTCGTCGGCGAAGTCTTCCTCGACATTCGCGAAGCCGGTGACGGTCTTGCCCTTCACCAGCGGCTCGCCATTCGAGAGCGTGGTGTAGCGCAGGATCGCGCAGCCATGGCACAGCGCCACCACCACCTTGCGGGCCTCGTAGAACTCCACGAACTTCTGCTGTAGGCTGGTGGCTTGCTCAAAGGTGAACATGGGGCCCTGGCCGCCTGCCACCACCAGCGCGTCGAAGCTGGCGAGATCGATCGCATCCACCGGCTTGGTATCCTCGAGCAGCTTGACGAACGCCGGGTCGTGCTTGTAGCCACGGCTGATCACATCCTCGGCCTGCCACTGCGAGGCGTCCTCGGGATCGCTGGCGGCATCGGCCTCGCACCTGCCGCCCTGCGGGCTGAAGATCTCGACCTCGTAGCCGGCCTCGCTGAAGTGAAAGTATGGGTGCGTCAGCTCGGCCCACCAGAAGCCGACCGGCTGGCCGGTGGTTGTGGAGGTTGCCGGGTTCGAGATGACGATCGCAACGCGCTTGGGGGCCTTCGGGTTGGCAGGGTTCAGATTCTTGTGGCTCATTGCCAGTGTTCCTTTTGCTGGTACAGTGCTCGCGCACTGCACACATGCATTACGCCGAGTACCATCGTGGCTCGATCATACCCGGCGCTTCTTATCTACGTCTTATCGGCGCGCTTATTTTGAATGTATTTTTGGGGCAATTTTCCCCTGAGCGTTGGAGCGGAGAGCGATTGAGCGGTGTAGGGCGCGCATGGTGCGCGCCTCCACAAGAGAAGAAGGCCAGGCCAGCATCAACGCCGTACGGTCATGCCACAGGGCAAACCCACACCGGTATTTGCGCCACGAGGCATGCGCCAGCGGCGTCGCTCAAGCGACAGCATTCATTACGGGGCCTGGGGCGAAGCCCTAGCGGGGAGGTGCAGGAGGCCGGCGGGGGCCTCCTGCCGCGGGGCACGGGGGCGCGTAGCCCCCGAAAGCCGTCGCACGGGGCGCGCAGCCCCCGAACAATCGCAGAGGAACGGAGGCGCGCAGCCTCCGAACAACCTCGCGGAGGCGCGCCCCCGCGCAGCCCCCGAAATGGCCGCGCGGGGCGCGCAGCCCCCCGAACGATCGCAGAGCGAGTGAGTGCAGAACACCTTGCTTGGCGGGCAGGGAAACAAACTGTATCGATTCAGACTCGATCGAAGTCTATAATAGAGTAGCGAGTACATCGTGGCGCCTGGGGGCCGTAGGCCACGAGTGGACGCGTCGTATCGGCGTGAAAGCAAAGCAGGGGCAGGGACATGTGGGAGTGGCAGCATGGGGGCCAGGGCGAGTCGTGGACGATGCGGATCGGGATCTGGCGGGCGGTGGTGCAGCGCGGTGGGCCAGCCCACAGCCCCTGGCAGGCGACGCTTGAGCGGATGATAGCGCCGCGCGATCACTACATCAGCCCGGTTTTTGCCGAGGCGGTAGACGCGCGCACCTGGTGCCTGCGCACAATCACCGATCTGATGAGCAGGTCGCACTGAGCGGTGCGAACCGGCCTGGCCGCGCCGCTTGCCCCAGCCGTTCCGGCAGGTGCGCTCGGCCGCTGGCTGCCGTGGCGCGGGCTTGGAGTCGCCGCCAGCGCCAGCTGAAATGTGGTAGGGTATGCAAGCACTCGTACTGTACCAAATTCTGCTGGAGTGTCCGCCCCGTAGGGCGCGCATCGTGCGCGCCTCGTGCTCGCCTCTGCGAGGGTGTTCGGGGGCTACGCGCTATTTGTCATCGGTTACGGTATGCCCGTACCTGTCAAGCTGGCATCAGGAAGCGGTGGAGCGACCAGGGCCA
>CALLYN010000287.1 GCA_937858455.1 uncultured Kouleothrix sp. | reverse complement strand
GCCTGGGCGGGCTGGGGCTGTGGCGCCGCCACGTGCTGCCGGCGCTGCGCCTGCCGGCGATCGGCGCGCTGATGGGCATGCTGCGCGTCATGGTCAGCGGCATCATTATTGTCGAATATATCTCGGGCTGGAATGGCCTCGGCCGGCGCATGATCGACTTCGAGCCCAACGCCGGTGCTCGGCCCGAGAACGCGATCGCCGTGGCGGCCGCGCTGGTGCTGGTGGTGGTGTTTGTGCTGCTCGACAGGGCCGGGCAGCTCGCGCAGCGTTTTGCCGACCCGAGCCTGCGCGGCAGGCCAAAGTAGAAAGCTTTAGCGGACGGTGCTACCACACACTCGCGCAAACCGGCTGCAGCGGCACGTACGCGCGCTGCTGTTCGACGTGAACGTGCCGCTGATCGCCGGCGCCCTGCTGACACTGGCGATTCTGGCCGCGCTGCTTGGCGCTGCGCTGCTCACCAGCCAGGATCCGCTGCAGATGCGCATCAACGAGCCGAACGCCGCGCGGCCGCAGTTCCCCGCGCCGCCCGGCACGCCCGGCTTCCCGCTCGGCACCGATGTCCAGGGGCGCGACATGCTGGCGCGGCTGCTGTACGGCGGGCGCTATACCATCGCGATGTGCCTGCTGGCGACGCTGGCGCGCGTGGTGATCGGCGCGCTGGTGGGCATGCAGGCCGCCTGGTACACCGGCAGCCAGCGCCTTGTCAACAGTGTCATCGCCGCGTGGTCGGCCATACCGCCGCTGTTCTTCGCGCTGTTCGCGCGCCAGCTGCTGGCGCTGGCGGTATTCGGGCTGCCGCGCGCCGGCCACAAAAGCCTCGACGTGGTGCTGAAGGACGCGGTGGTTTTCACGATTATCATGGGGGTGACGGGCTGGCCCGAGATCGCGGTGCGCTGCCAGGCAGCGGTGGCGAGCCTGCGCGAGCAGCCGTTTGTCGAGGCGGCGTATACGCTGGGGCTGCGGCGCGGCGCGGTGCTGTGGCGCCACATTCTGCCGAACCTGCGCGGCCTGCTGCTGGCCGACGCGGCCAACGCCATGGCCGGGGCGCTGCTGCTGCTGGCCGAGCTGGGGTTCCTGCAGGTGTTCATCGGCGGCGGCACCGAAGACATCACCGGCAGCCCATACCTGACGCCGCTATACTCGGAGTGGGGCAGCCTGGTTGCGACGAGCTTGCGCCAGCGCAACCAGGGCTACTGGATCTTGATCGAGCCGCTGCTGGCCTTCACGCTGGCGATCGTCGCGTTCAACCTGCTGGCCGAAGGGCTGCGGCGGCGGCGCTAGGCTACAGCGTGATCTGGCGGCCGCGGAAGTTGAACTGCAGGTTCATCTTGTCGAGCGCGGCCCACAACACCGCCACCAGCAGCAGCCACATCAGCTGCACGCGCACGCGCAAGAAGAAGTCGATCGCGTAGCGCGACTGCGGCAGCTTCTGGTTCAGGTAGGCCAGCGCCTGAGACGGCAGCGCCAGCAGCTGCGTCAGCACCGGGCCGATCTCGATCTGGGCCGTCAGCGCGCCGATCACCTGCCATGCGACCAGCAGCGACAGCACGATCACCACGCCGGTGAGCGCGTACACCGTCGCTACAAACCAGCCCCTCGGGCGCTCGGCGATCGGCGCACGGTATGGCCGGGCGGAAACCGGCGCGAGCGGAGTTTCGAGCGCGGCGGCCGGGTTGGCGGCCAGCGCCAGCAGCTGCGCCGAGAGCGCCGCCGGCACCTCCCAGCTCATCTCGGCGCGCAGCACCACGTCGAGCGCCTGGTGCTTGCGGCGGTAGCGCGTGCACTCCTCGCAATCGGCCAGGTGGCTCTTGATCGCCTGGTCGTCGGACGTAGGCTGCAGCGCGAGCGCCTCGCGAATATCGTTGCACGAGATCATCGCAGGCCACCCCCTCTCAGTTGCAGCGACAGCAGCGCGAACGGGCTGACCGGGCGCTGCCTGGCGTGATCGGCGCGCACCGGCTGTGCCACGGCGCGTGCGGCCGCCGGCGGCTGCTCGTGGGCGCTGAGCAGCGCAGCCAGGCGCTCTTTGCCGCGCCGGATGTGGCTCTTCACGGTGTTGAGCGGCAGATCCAAGATTTCGGCAATGTCGGTATATTTCATATCGTCGAAGTAGTACAGCGTCAGCACCAGGCGGTGGTGCTCGTCGAGCTGGGCCAGCGCGCGGCGCACCTCGGCGCGCAGCTCTTGTGAGTCGAGCGCCTGCGCCGGGTCGGCCCAGCGGTCGTCGTCGGCGACGGCGGCCATGGGATCCTGCTCGTCGGCGTCATCAGAGGGCGGCGCGATCGGCACCTGGCGGCCGCGGCGGCGCAGCTCATCGCGGCCGAGGTTCACCACCAGGCGGTAGAGCCAGGTGGTGAAGCGGCTCTCGCCGGTGTACTGCGGCAGGGCGCGCACCAGCCGGATGAAGGCATCCTGCGTGAGATCCGCGGCATCTTCAGGGTTTTTCAGCACACTCATCGCAATGCTGTACACATAGTGCTGCTGGCTCACGATCAGCTGCGTCAGCGCATCGGCGTCGCCCGCCTGCGCGCGCTGAATTGTATCGAAAGATGGCTCGGCCACCGGTCAAACCCCCTCATCATGTCGGCGCGAGCGCCGCCACGTATAGCTGCTACGTTTCATGACGATAGAGCCGCTGCTTTTGTTGCAGGCGATATTGTACCACTTGATCTCTTTCTTTTTGATCACTTTCTTAGGGCTTACGCAGTTGAGGCCCTCAGCCTTCGGCAGAGCGGTACTATGCTCGGTATTGTGTTCAATTTCCGCGCGAAGCGCGGAAATTGGACACAGAAGATGAACACGTACCATGCTGCCGCAGGCTCAATCTCACGCTTGAGGAAGCCGAATCACGCAAGTGCGTAACTCCTATTTCTTTTTGCGATGCTCTGCCCGGCTTTGCCGGGCAGAGCATCGCAAAAAGAAAGTTCGGGAGCGGCAAAGCCACCCCCGAACCCCTCTCCCAAGCAGGCTGCACCCTTGCCAGGCGGCCGCCGTGGCCGGCGCGTGGCGCGCCTCGCGGCTCCCGGCGCATTACGATGGTATCACAAGCGCGGCCGCATGCGCGATCGGCGATTGACCTGCGGCCAATCGCACCGTATAATCGATCAGCGCAGCCCGTCGCGCAATCGGCCTGTGGCAACGAAAGTCGGAGGATGCATGCGTATCCTGGTTGTCGACGACAATCGCGATATTCTCGATCTCGTCGAGCGGGTGTTGCTGACGTATGGCTACGATGTGGTGATCGCGCGCGATGGCCTCGAGGCGCTGCAGCAGGAGTCGAAGAGCCAGCCCGACCTGGTGGTGCTCGATGTCAACCTGCCGACGCTCGACGGCTGGGAGGTATGCCGGCGGATCAAGGCGCGCCGCGACGTGCCGGTGATGCTGCTGACGGTGCGCGCCGAGCGCTCGGATATCGAGCGCAGCCAGGCGGCCGGAGCCGACGATCACCTGCCCAAGCCTTTTGATATCACCGAGTTCCTGGCTCATATCCACAACCTGACGCCGCCCGCGCGCCAGGCCGCCGGCAGCGCACACCCCACCGCTTGACGCCAGCTAGCCGCTGATAATAGGGGAGCCGGAGGGGCAAAGCCCCTCCGGCTCCCCTATTTCCGATTGCGAAGCAACAAAAAACCGCCCTCGCGGCGGCGCAGTGCGCAGGTTGCTGGCGGCAGGCCACATGGCGCGCTACATGCGCCACTTCCGGCAGACGATCGTCGTGCCGACGCCCTCCTGCGAGCGGATCTCGAAATCGTCCATGAGGCGCTTGGCGCCCGGCAGGCCCATGCCCATGCCGCGCGAGGTGCTGTAGCCATCCTGCATCACGACGTCGATATTCGCGATGCCAGGGCCTTGGTCTTCGCAGACGATCTCGATGCCCCTGCGGCCGGCGCGCTCGGCCTCGCGCACCGTCACCGTGCCGGTGCCGGCGTACAGGAAGATATTGCGCGCAAGCTCGCTGACGGCGGTTGCAATGCGCGCCTGGTCGATCGCGCCAAACCCCATATTCTTCGCGGTATCGCGCGCGAGGGTTCGGGCGATCACGATATCGAGATCACTGCGGATCACAGCCACTTTACCTGGCGCCATCACCACTCTCCTCGACCTGGCGCTGTAACGCGGCGAGACCTTTCTCCAGGTTGAGCGCAGTAAGCACCTGCGGCAGCTCGAGCCCCAGCTCGACCAGCGTGATCGCCACCGCCGGCTGCAGGCCGGTGATAACCACGCGGGTGCCCATGAGGCCGGCCATCGAAGCGATGTCGCTGATCAAGCGCGCGATAAAGCTGTCGACCACCTCGACGGCGGTCAGATCGACGATCAAGCCGCGCGCGCGCGTTTCGAAAATGCGCTGCAGCAGGTCGTCTTTGAATTGCACCGCCGACGAGTCGTGCAGCGTCGTCTGGATCGATGCAATCAGCACATCGCCTATTTTGAGAATTGGAATACGGAGGCTTTCCAAGCCCGTCCTCCTACGGCAGCCGGCTGATCAATGCGCTGCCGAGCGTAATGGTACACAGGCCACCATGGGGCCCAGCCGCCTTCAGCGCGGCGAAGTGTACCCCTTCTTTATACCGCCAGTCCTGTGCTACGATTGCCATCATGGTGTCTCGGATCTGCCGGAATATTACGATCGACCCTGGTGGATTGGGAGTGGCCAGAGCATGCGTGAGGCCCGCCTTTCCGCATTCTGCCGCGCTACCAGGTTGTAGTATAGCATACGTTGGCTGGCACGATAATGCTATAATCTGAACAGATAAGTTACAGTTCTACATCATATGAGCATAGCCGAATCACCAGCCGGGCCGGCAGCGCCCGATCTTACCCGCGATTTCACTGCCACGACGTTCGTGGTGGAAAGCGACCGCACGCTGCTGCTGCTACACCGCAAGCTCGGCAAGTGGTTCCCGCCCGGCGGGCATATCGACCCGCACGAGCTGCCGGATGTGGCGGCGCTGCGCGAGGTGCGCGAGGAGACCGGCCTGGAGGTCGAGCTGCTGGCGCGGGCGCAGGCGCTCGGCACGGTTGTGATGCTGCCGCAGCCCTACTGCATTCTGCTGGAAGATATCGCGCCGGGCCACCAGCACATCGACCTGATCTACTTCGCGCGGGTACGCGGCGGCGCGCTGGCTCCGGCCGAGCGCGAGGCGCGCGCGGCGCGCTGGTTCG
>CALLYN010000286.1 GCA_937858455.1 uncultured Kouleothrix sp. | reverse complement strand
CAGCGCGCAGCCGGCGTGGCGGCAGGCCGCCGCCACGCCGGCAACCACCGCCGCAGCCTGGGCCGGGTCGAGCCTGGCTACCGCGATGTAGTCCATAAAAAACAGCGGGCGGGCGCCCTGCACCAGGATGTCGTTCACGCAGTGGTTCACCAGATCCTGGCCAACGGTATCGTAGCGCCCGAGCGCGGCGGCGATCAGCGTCTTCGTGCCGACGCCGTCGGTCGAGGCCACCAGCACTGGCGCGGCGCCCACGCCCGGCGCGGCGGCGAGATCAAAACATCCGCCGAACGCGCCCATGCCGGCGAGAACGGCGGGGGTATGCGTCGAGCGGACGGCGTCGGCCATCAGTTGGGTTGCGCGCGTTCCGGCCTCGATGTCGACACCGGATTGGCGGTAGCTGGTCACAAATTCGGCTCCTCCACGCAGGGTTGTTCGGCGCGGCTAGTATACCATGGAAGCCGGTGGTGCCTGCGGCAGGTAGAGCCTCCCCGAACTCACCGCGCAAGCTATGTGGAAGAAGGGAATTGGCGCTAGGCGTGCTGCGCCGGCTCGGGGTCGATCTGCACCCGCACCACGTCGGGCACGGCCCGGCGCAGGTCGCGCTCCATGCGCGCCATGGCGGTGTGCACCTCGCTCAGCGGCGTCTCGGGTGGGAAGGCGCAGCGCAGCGTCACAATCGCGCCCGCGTCGGTCAGCAGCGTCTCGACCTGGGCCACGCTCGCGGCGCCGGGCAGCTGGCGCACCACCTCGCGGATGCTGTCGTTCAGCGGCGCGTAGCGCACCGCCGGCTGCACCCGGTCGCGGCGCGGCTCGAGGTGCACCGCCACCACGGTTGAGCCGCCCAGCTCGTCGCAGATCGCGCGCTCGAGCCGCTCGGACGACGTATGCGCCTCGCCGAGCGTCAGGTCGGTGGGCAGCTCGAGGTCCATATCCACGCGGATCGCATCGGCCAGCTGGTACAGGTCGAGGTTGTGCACATGGAGCCCCAGCCGGTTGGCCGAGGCATATACGGCGGTGGCGTAGGGCTCGGCGGCGGTGCGCGCGGGCACCACATGCACCAGCACATTCGCGCCGGCCAGCTCCTCGCGCACCACCGCCTCGACCGCCTCGGTGAGCTGGTGGGCCTGCTCGAGCGAGCCGCCGCGCGGCGTGCCGAGCGACACCTCGACATACGGCTGCTGGCCCACAAAACGTGTGCGCATCTGCACGCTCTCGGGGATCACGTCGGGCAGCGCGGCCACCTGGCGCGCCAGCCGGCGGCTCAGGTCGGCCGGCACGTCGTCCATCAGCGCGCGCACCGCGTGCACGCTCATGCCCCACGATACCCACAGCGCGATCAGCGCGACAACCGCGGCGGCAATCGCGTCGACGCGCGCCAGCAGCCACTCGGGCAGCAGGCCCAGCGGCTCGGTCACCGCAATCAGCGTGAGCGCCACCAGCACCACGGCGGTGGAGAGCATGTCGTTGGTGAAGTGGGCCGCGTCGGCGGCCAGCGCCTGGCTCTTGAACTCTTCGGCGGCGCGCTTGAGCGCGCGCGAGCGGCGCCAGTCGATCAGCAGCGAGGTGATGATCACCACAAACGCCCACACGCTCGTCTCGGGCATCTCGGCGCGCACGAACACGCGCAGAAACGCCTCGCGCAGCACCAGCGCGGCGGTAGCCACCAGCAGCACTGCCTCGGCCAGCGCGCCCAGGTGCTCGGCGCGGGCGTGGCCGTAGGGGTGGTTGTCGTCGGGCGGCAGGTCGGCGATCTGCACCACCAGCAGGGTGATCCCCGCGGCCAGCAGGTCGAGCGCCGAGTGCGCCGCCTCGGCCAGGATCGCCAGGCTGCCGGTAGCCACGCCCACGGTGAGCTTCAGCAGCGTCAGCAGCAGCCCCGAGCCGACCGAGGCCAGCGCGGCGCCGCGTTTGGTCGAAGGTGTGGTCATGGCTCAGAACATGATCCGCCGGCGGTGCAGCGCCACGCTTTGCAGCAGGCCCACGGCCGCGAGCGCGGTCATGTTGAAGCTGCCGCCATACGAGATGAACGGCAGCGGGATGCCGGTGATCGGCATGATGCTCATGTTCATGCCGGCGTTTACCAGCAGGTGGCACATAAACATCGCGGCCACGCCCACGGCGATCAGCCGGCCGAAGGTATCGCGCGCGATCTTGGCCACGGCCAGCGCCTGCCAGATCAGCAGCGCCTCAAACAGCACCAGAATGGTGGTGCCGATAAAGCCCAGCTCCTCGCCGGCTGCGGCGAAGATGAAGTCGGAGTACTGCACCGGGATGTAGTTGCCCTGCGTCAGCGGGCCGTGCGTCCAGCCCTGGCCGGTCAGGCCGCCCGAGCCGATCGCGTTCAGCGCCTGAATAATATTCCAGGCGCCATTTTCAAGCTTCGGATCGTACCTGATCGGGTCGAGGAAGATCAGAATGCGCGTCTTCTGATACTCCTTCAGCACCTCGGTCCAGCCGTAGTAGCCGATCGGCAGCGCGGCGACCAGCAGCAGCGCGATCTGCCACCAGCGCATCCCGGCGGCCCAGGCGATCATAAACCAGATCGTGGCGATCACCAGCGTGGTGCCGAAGTCGGGCTGGATGAATACCATAGCCATGGGGATGCCCGCCAGCAGCAGCCCGCCGACCTGCATGCGCCAGGCGCCGCCATCTTTGGCGAAGCGCTCCCAGTAAGCCGCCAGCGTCAGGATAATCGCCAGCTTGGCCGGCTCGGAGGGCTGGAAGGTGCGCAGCCCGAGGTCGAGCCAGCTTTGCGCGCCGCCGCGCACGTGGCCCAGCACCATCACGACGCCCAGAATGGCGACCGTGCCGATGTACATCGGGCGCGACCATGCCAGCAGGGCGTGGTAATCGAGCGCGGTCAGCAGGGTCATCGCCACCGCGCCGACGATCAAGTTCACCAGGTGGCGCGCGAAGTAGCCGCGCGTGCCGGGGCTGTTGAGCGTGGTGGTGTAGATCAGCGCCAGGCTAAACCCGGTGAGCACGATCACGCAGCCGAGCAGGAAATAGTTGTAGTCACGCCATGTTCGCGACATTGCCGCATACCGTTTGTGTGGTTTGTTCCGCCGGCGCTGATTATACCACGCCGTGTCGCGCGGGGCGGCTAGCGCGGATGTGCGCGCTGCGTGCTGAGGTAGCAGCGCGCGCGCACGCGCTCGGCGGCGATCTCGCCGAGCGGCGCCCAGCCCCACGCGGCCTGGATGTGCGGGCGTTTGTGCGGCGTGACGATCAGCAGGTGGCCGGCCAGCAGGCTGAGCTGGAGGGCCAGCGCCGGCAGCCGCGACAGCGGCGCCAGGTGCAGCGCGAAGCTGCATACGATCGTGTCGTAGTGCCGGCCCGCCAGCGCGCCGGCGGCGATCTGCTCGAAGGTGTAGCGCTCGGCGGCTCGGCCGGTGCGCTCGGCGTAGGCCGCGTAGGTGTACGGGTCGATCGCGTCGATCGCGACGGCGCCCTGCGCCTCGAGCGCCAGGCTCGCCTCGCCGCTGCCGCAGGCCAGGTCGAGCACGCGCCCAAGCGGCGGCTGCCAGCGCGCCACCGCCTGGGCCAGCAGTGCGGCGACGACCGGCTCGTGCGGGTTGCGGTAGCTGGCGCCAAATTGCTGGTAGAAGCCTTCGGCGCCGTGCTGCTCGTAGGCCGGGCGGATCGCCTGGTGCTGCTTGTTGTTCTGATGCGGCATTGGCGGTTTGCCCTGCGGCCAGGCTAGCGGAGGACTATCGGCACAAACACGTCCCAGGTGGCGTCGGGCGGGCGCGTCGGCAGCGGCGCGGGCGCAACTGCGTCGACGGCGGGCGCGAACGGCGAGGTATTGCCGAGGCTGTCGGTCTGCGTGGCCGTCAGGTGCGGCTCGCGGATGGCGTTGGGGTTGAGCGCCAGCTGAAAGCCGCCGTCGCTGCCGGCGATCGTAGCGCCGACGAAATCGCGCCCTTCGTCGTGGGTATCGGTGAACACCTCGACGCGGCACGAGGCGCAGCTACGCCCGCTGATACTGCTTTCGGCCACCCCGCTGATCTGCGGCGGCGACACGTTATCGTTGCCGCCATTCACCAGCAGAATGCCGCTGCTCTGATTGTCGCTGATGCTGTTCGCCAGGATGCGGTTCGATCGGCCGCGGAACACCGTCACACCGGCGGCAGTGTTGGCCGTGATCTGGTTGTTGGTGATCAGCGTCTCGGTGGTGTCGCTCACTACCACGCCGCCGTGGATGCCGCACTCGGGCCACGGGCCGGCGCCGCCGCCGTTCTGCGCGATCTGGTTGCGGTCGATCGTGGTGCGCGAGCCGGCGATGCACAGGCCCGAGCGGCCGTTCTGCTCGATCGTGTTGCTCAGCACGGTGGTGCCGTTGCCGAGCAGCAGCAGCCCCGAGTGCTGGTTGAAGGCGATCACATTGTTCGGCCCGATCGTGTTGCCGTCGCCGCCGACGCGCACGCCGTTGGCCTGGTTGCCCAGCTGGGCCTGCCCGTCGGCGGCGACGCCGATCAGGTTGCCAAGCACGCGGTTGGTCGGCGCGTCGATCCGGATGCCGCCAAGGCCATTGTAGGCCACGACATTCGCGGCGGACGGTGCGCTGTCGCCGATCTGGTTGTTTTGCGCGCCGCCGGCTATCAGGATGCCCTGGCGGTAGTTGCCGGCCGGGCCGGTGCCGCTGGCGTTGGTGCCAATGTAGTTGCCCACGATCAGGTTGCCGGCGGTGCTGGCGTCGGAAAGGTAGATGCCCTGGCCGAACGGCGAGGCCGGCGTGCCGTTGCCCGAGATGACATTGCGCAGCGCCGGGCTGGCCCCGCCGATCTGAGTGCCACGCGTGCCGTTCACCGCAAAAATGCCGCCGCTGGCGTTGCCGAGCGGCGTTTTGCCGTCGGCGGCCATGCCGATCAGGTTCGCCGCGATCGTGGTACCGACCGCTCCGTCGAGGTAGATGCCAGTCGCGTTGCCCGAGATCAGGTTGCCCTGGCTCGCCGCGCCGATCTGCGTGGCGCTGGCGCCGCTCACCATGACGCCCGCTACTTTGTTTGGCAGCGCGGCCTGGCCGCCCTGGCCAACGCCGATCCAGTTGTTGGCGATGCTGTTGCGCTGGGTCGAGGCGCCGGCCACGAGGATGCCCGAGTGCTCGAGCGCGCCGATCAGGTTGCGGTCGGCCGCGCTGTCGCCGCCCACCAGGTTGTCGTGCGCGCCGCCGCGGATCTCGACGCCGAAGTAGCTTGCGGCCGCGGGCGCGCCGCCGCTGGCGCTGGTGCCCAGAAAGCAGCCGCTGATCTGGTTAAACGCGGCCTCCGGCCCGTCGAGCAGAATCGCGTCGTCGTAAAAGTTCATCAGCGTGAGCGCGCGGATGCTATTATGCGCCGAGGTGATTGTAAAGCCGTTGCTGAAGCCGGCAGCCGCGTACACGTCGTAGCCGTCGAGCGCGATCGTGGGGGCCGCAGCCGTGCCACCTGGCTGGGTGCTGCCGTCGATCGTCAGGTTGCCGCGCGCGAGCGTCGGCAGCGGGCTGGCGCCGAGCCGGATCACCCACACGCCATTCTGGTAGCCCTGGTCGCCGCTGGGCAGGTTGAAGCCGATCGTCAGCGGCGCGCTCGTGGTCATGGCGTTGGTGGCCAGCAGCGCCTCGCGCAGCGCAATCGCGCCGTCGGCGCCGGGCTGGGCCGCCAGCGCGTCGAGCGAGCTGGTGTTGCCGTCGACGGTATCGGCGCTGGTGGTGACGAGGATGCTGGTGCGCGGCGCAGCGCCGGCGCTCGGCTGGCGTACGGCGGCAGGGTAGGCCGCAGTTGGCGTCGCCGGCCCGCAGACGAGCAACAGCATGCACAAGGGCAGCGCAAGCATGGCACCGCCCCAGTTGATGTGTCGCCGCATGGGCATGCGAGGTTTCCTTGCGGAGCACGCGCTGCTGCGTGCTCACTGGCGGGGGAAACAGCGAATTCGGTATGTGCAAAAGAAAAAGCGGCCGGCGTTTTGCCTCACAGCGGCGCGCTCTGACGAACGTTTCCACCCAAGCGTATGTTCGCGCAGCCCATTATACCTGCTAGGCGCGGCAGTTTCAAGTAAAAAAACGGTTTACACAGCGCCGCGCGGCGTTTTTCGGCTCCAGGCTCTGCTACAGGAGCGGGGCAGGGGTGGGCCGAGGTTGCGCGAGCCCGCCGGCAGCACAAGCGCCTGTCATAACCACCCGAGCGATGATGTTATAATAGCGGGCGGTTTCACGCCGAGCGAATCAGGGCGCATGCCAGGCATCGCACGCGCCTTGCCCATCAGACTGCACACATAAAGGAGAACGTATGACCGCGACAAGCTCACAGGCTCCTGCGGGCGAGGCCATCACGATTGAAGGCGGTATGCTCAAGGTGCCCGACTTCCCAATCATCCCGTTTGTCGAAGGCGACGGCACCGGCCCGGATATCTGGCGGGCCAGCGTGCGCGTGTTCGATGCGGCGGTGGCCAAAGCCTACGGCGGCAAGCGCAAGCTGATGTGGTACGAGGTGCTGGCCGGCGAGAAAGCATTCAAGCAGACGAACAACTGGCTGCCCGACGCGACGGTGGCGGCGTTTCACCAGTACCTGGTGGGCATCAAAGGCCCGCTCACCACGCCGGTGGGCGGCGGCATTCGCTCGCTGAACGTGGCGCTGCGCCAGATGCTCGACCTGTACGTCTGCTTGCGGCCGGTGCGCTACTTCCAGGGCGTGCCCTCGCCGGTGAAGCGCCCCGAGCTGGTGGATATGGTGATCTTCCGCGAGAACACCGAAGACATCTACGCCGGGGTCGAGTACCGCGCCGGCACGCCCGAGGCCCAGAAGGTGCTCGACTTCCTGCGCGATACCTTTCCGAAGGATTTCGGCAAGGTGCGCTTCGGCGATGTCGCGAGGTCGTCGGAGTGGGTGCGCCAGATCGGCCTCGACGCCGACGCGCCGGTGGAAGTCGGCATTGGCATCAAGCCGGTGAGCAAGCTCGGCGCGCAGCGCCTGATCGCCGCCGCCATCCAGTACGCGCTCACCCACCAGCGCCGCAGCGTTACATTCGTGCACAAGGGCAACATCATGAAGTTCACCGAGGGCGCGTTCCGCGACTGGGGCTACGACCTGGCCGAGGGCGCGTTCGGCGAGCACTGCTACACTTGGGCGCAGTGGGAGCGCACCAAGGCCGCGCGCGGCGAGGCGGCCGCCAACGCCGAGCAGAAAGAGGCGCTGGCCGGCGGCAAGCTGCTGGTGAAAGACGCGATTGCCGATATTACGCTGCAGCAGGTGCTGACGCGCCCCGAAGACTTCGACGTGATCGCCACGCTGAACCTGAACGGCGACTACCTGAGCGACGCGCTGGCGGCGCAGGTGGGCGGCATTGGCATCGCGCCGGGCGCGAATATCAACTATGTCACCGGCCACGCGATCTTCGAGGCCACCCACGGCACCGCGCCCAAGTACGCCAACCTCGACAAAGTCAACCCCGGATCGGTCATCCTCAGCGGCGACATGATGCTGCGCTACATGGGCTGGAGCGAGGCCGCCGACCTGATCATCAAGGGGCTTGAGCAGTCGATCACCAACAAAACCGTGACGTACGACTTCGCGCGCCTCATGGCCGGCGCCAACGAGGTCAGCTGCTCGGGCTTCGCCGACGCGATCATTGCCAACATGTAGTGCCAAATCCTGCAGCTCACGCGCTGTATGTCAGGGGTTCGGGGGCGGCTTTGTCGCCCCCTGCAGCTCACGCGCTGCGTGGTGGGGGTTCGGGGGCGGCGAAGCCGCGCTCTGCAGCTCACGCGCTGCGTGGTGGGGGTCGGGGGCGGCGAAGCCGCCCCCGAATTTCTTTTCGAGATGCCCTGCCTGGCGAAGCCGGGCAGGGCATCTCAAAAGTAAAGTGAACCAAGCAGACCTACAGGTGATCGTCCTCAACTGGCTCGGGCGGGCCCCAGCCGCGCTCTTCGACGACCTGGAACAGGTCGGTGTCGCTGATGATGCCGACCGGCTCGTCGCCCTCGCGCACCACCGCGCGGCGGATATTCTTGTCGATCATGAGCTGGCTGCACTCGCGCAGGCTGGTCTCGGCCGTCACGTAGATCAGCGGGCGCGTCGCGATCGTGCCCACCAGCACCTCCTCGGGCGCGCGGTTGGCGTTCACAATGCGCTTCAGCACGTCGCGCATCGTCATGATCCCCCACTCGCCGTAGTCGCCTGGCTCGACCAGCACGCTGGTGATGCCGTGCTGGTGCATCAGGTGCATGGCCTCCATCACGTTCGCGCCCGGCGCCACCGATATCACCTTGCGCGTCATCACCTCGCCGACGCTGAACGGCCGCTGGCGGTCGATCGACGGCGATGGCTTGGCCATGGTTTTGGCCAGCGACTGGCGGTACGCGTCGAGGTTATACATCGCCACGCTCACCGAGCGGCGCTGCCCGCGCGCGGCGGCGAGCTCCATGCTGCCTTCGAGGAACGTGACTAGCACGAACGCCTCGCTCGCGACCGGCGCATCTTCGAGGAGTTCGATCGTCTGCCCGTTGAAGCGACCAGCAATGGTGTGCATCGGCTACCTCCTTATCGCGAAACGTAGGTTGTATCATGGTTTGGCAGCCATACTATACCACAGAAGCGATCTAGCGTTGCCCATCGCCGCGCCGCCGCGCTGGCTTGCCATAACCTGGCCGGTTCTGAGTTTGGTGCGCTGGCCGGCGGGTCCGGCGGCCGGCTGGCGCGGATGCAGCCGCTAGCGCGTGGGCGGCTCGCCCACCGCGGTGGGCACCACG
>CALLYN010000285.1 GCA_937858455.1 uncultured Kouleothrix sp. | reverse complement strand
CTCTTCCAAACGAGTAGGCTTCTCTGTTCAAACAAGTTGGCCACTCTTCCAAACATGTTGGCTGCCCTTCCAAACGAATCGGCGAGCGTTTCAAACATGTAGACTGCTCTATTCAAACAAGTTGGCGAGCATTTCAAACGGATAGACGGCCCTTCCAAACGTGTAGGAAGCCGAAACGTACCTCGCTGCGCAGCCAAGCACGAGCAGCGCCAGGGCAATCCAGATGACGACAATGGCCAGCGCACCCAAGCGGCTGCTAGGCCGGTGTGCCATACGTGCTGCGGCGCTCTCGCGATGTTCTTGAAAGAGAGCAGGCGGAATAAGGCGGATTGCAAGGGCAATTCCCAGCGGTACGAGGATGAGATCATCCAGGTAGCCAAGAACCGGAATAAAATCAGGTATAAGGTCGATCGGGCTGAGGGCATAGGCCGCCACGCATCCAGCGACCAACTTGGCATACCAGGGCACGCGGGGGTCGCGTGCGGCCAAATACAAAGCGATGACGTTCTGTTTTAGCGCACGCGCCCACTGGCGCAGCTGGTGAAGCGGAACCACTTCTTGCCTATCCACGGCGAGCGAAGGAGCCAGGAATGCATTCGGGGGCAGCAAAGCCGCCCCCGAAGCTCGTTGGCGTCAGTGCAGCATCGGCGACTGCGCGGTCGTGCCGCCGCGCGTGTTGCGCGGCAGGTGGTAGATGACTTCCTTCCACAAAGCTGTTAGACTTCACATCCGCGCAATAAAGCACTGTGGCGTCGCACAGCATCGGCTGTCACGCCACGCCACACTTCGACGGCCTACAAGAAGTCGGCTGCCCATCTAGTTATGCGAGCACGTATGCTTCTTTGAGCCACGCGATAAGCTCGCCATCCACTTCATCAGGGGTAGCTATCTTGACCTCGTTGTGATAGCGGTTCTTAGACACCTGCTCGCTTTTTGCAACGCGCTCGCCCTGCAAAAGCCGATCCATTCGCAGGTTGAGGTACAGAAAGCTCTTGCGGGGGTGAATACCTGCAAAGCCTGATGTGTGGACAAGATGGATAGATGTTTTCTTCGGCTCCTCCTGAAACGGCCCAAGTGTGTGCAGGACTTCAATCAGCCGATGATAGATAGCGGAGACCACCGCATCCTTACCCACAAAAAGGGCATCTACGGTTTGTGTTGTCTCGGTCATCATTAGCTCCCCCAACTTCCAATCACTCTAAGGTTGGCTATTCCTTGCCATTCCCGTTCGTCTGTTGAGCTGCCGGCTGCGCGGCGGGCGACGCTGGCTGCGCAGCGGCTGCTGGTGCTGCCGCTGCTGGTGCCGCCTGTACGGTCGCCACCACCGGCTCTGCGGCTGGGCGTGGCGTTTGTTGTGCTGGGTTCTGGTGGCTCTTTATGAAATCAGGGGTTACGTCTTGGGTTATGACGGGAGCAATTACCTTGACTGCGGGGCTCTGGTTCTGGTTATCACTCATTTTTTCATCCTCCAAGTGAGTGTTATTAGTGACGGGCGACATAGTTGGAGTAAACTCAATTGTTAAGTCGTGTTTGTCTCTTGAAATATACATCAGTGGACTTGTATACAAGTGACCCTGTTCGGAATAGACTTTGACATCCCGCAATACAAGCTCTCTGTCCTTATCTGCATCTGAATACTGAAATAACCAGCCATAGTATACAAGTTGTAATTTATGGTCCCTTACATAAACCCATCCCTGGTTGGGTTGTGCCAGGAAAGTATGCCACAGCTCCTTATCGTGTAAACGACTGCTTGCCCCTATCCTATAACCGAACTTGCCGACTAGATTATACTTATCCGCATACGCAGCAAGAACCGCTATCACTACGCCTATCAGAGTAGCTTCTGGTATCTCGCCCCACGGTATTGCTAATTTATCGTCTGTGAGTGCTTCAAAAGCCTTCGGAGGGTACACAGAAAAGCCGAGGCGGGCGAGGAGGTTTATCCCAGCGCCGTAAACGAGATATATGAAAAACGAGAACAACCCAATGAGAAGGAAGTCTTCCCAGTCTTTATGCTCTGATCGGCCACGCAGTCGCCAATACAACAACGCGCTGATGATGCCGGGCAGCGCGAGGACGACTATTCGGATAACTGAGCCGCTAAGGTTCATCAGGCTAGGGCGTAAGTAAGGTTGATTGTCGCCGCCCTATTATAGCATATCCGTTCAAGTGACGTTCGGCGATAGCCTATAGAAACCTTTACCTCTGCTTCGCGTAAAGTATATAATAGCCTAACAACAATCACGCAGCAGAGGTACATATGCAGCTATGGAAACGTCTCCTGGGGGTACTCGTTCGCCTAGGCATAGCGGGGATAATCATCGCCTGCATCGCCAGCATTGTCGCCGCTGCATACTTTGCTGCTCTGTTTCCCAGCTGGACGGGCTTCGCTGCTGATCCTATACCACCAAACGCCGCAATCACTCCTGTTGTGGTCTACCAGCCTGCAAAGACGCTGTGGGATTGGCTTCAGCTTCTCCTTGTACCGTTGGTGCTGGCGGTCGGCGGCTATTGGTTGACGCGCTCCGAGAACCGCTATGCCCTTCAACTTCAAGAGCGACGTGAGGCAGAAGCTCGCAAGATTGAAGACGATCGGGCACAGGACGCCGCACTGCAATCATACCTTGACCAGATAACTCAACTGTTACTGCACGAAAAGCTGCGAACATCTCAACCTGATGACGAGGTACGGAGCATCGCACGGGCGAGAACGCTGACGGTGCTCCGGGTGCTAGATGGCTTGAGAAAGGCCACTGTACTTCAATTTCTCTATGAGGCAAATCTTATCGGAAGCATCAAGCTAGACAATAAAACAACACTGAGCAGCATGTCTGCAATTGTATCTTTAGAGGGGGCAGACCTAACGCTAGCGCACTTACCTAAAGCCATGCTGAATGGAGCAATTCTGAGCGGAGTGAACCTGAGCGATGCCGACCTGAACGAGGCATACTTGGCTGGAACTGATCTCAGCGGAGCCAGCCTGAGCGGGACATTTCTGAAGGGAGCTGAGCTAAGCGGCGCGACCTTGAGTAGAACCAATTTAGATGGGGCCAACTTAGAAAAGGCATATCTATATAAAGCGAACTTACAGGGCGCACTTTTGCGAGAGGCGAACTTACGGGAGGCGAGCTTACGAGAGGCAGACTTGCGAGTGGCGGATCTCCAGGCTGCTAACCTATTTTATGCAGACTTGAAAGGGACGGATCTGCGAGAAGCCAGCTTGTTCCAAGCGAACCTACGGTGTATGAATCTGCGAGTGGCTAACTTGGTTGGAACAGACCTACGAGGAACAGACCTACGAGAAGCGAAATTAACCGGAGTAGATCTACGAGGGGCGGACCTACAAAAAGCGAACCTACTTGGAGCAGACTTGAGGGATGCGATCTTAATCGAAGCAAACCTTCAGTTCGATTGCAAGGTGACGGCTGAACAGCTCGCACAGGCTCGTTCACTGAAAGACGCGAAACTGCCCTTTGGCATGCATCTTCCACCAGCGCCAGAAGCCAGAGCAACTCCGCAGAACGACAATACAGCAAAGCACGAAGCGGCACCGAAAACACCAGAAAAGTAAGTCTCCCGAATCCTACAGGTAAAGGTGCTATAATAAGTATAGACACGAGCGACCGTCCTTGATCGGGGCGGTCTTTTTGTGCCTGCAAAACCTAATACGAGAGGGTCGTCTCCGCAAGGGGGCGGCCCTTTTGTGTGTGCAAAGGAGACCAGCGTGGCACTGCTTGAGGACGGCAACATCTGCTGCATCTGCGACGAGAAGGCAGTGCATCGACGTATCGGTGGCGTGCCGGCGTACTACTGCGCGGAATGCTTTGAGGCCCACAAGAGCGACATCCTGCTGAACGTACCGTGGGTGAAGCTACTGATGAACAGTGAGCGCCAGCGTTGGAAGCGCCGCAACCGGCTGATGAGTAGGGATCTGGTGGTGTATAATGCTCTTCACATGGCTGCCAACGATGAAAGAGGGCGCTACGCTGATGTTCGAGATCGAGTTCACGCCAGAGGCAATCGAAGATATCGAGCAGCTACGCGCATTCGACCGACGACACATCATCGCCGCTATTGAAGAACAGCTTTCGCACCAGCCAGCGACTCTGACCCGCAATAGAAAGCAATTGCGCCCGAATAAGCTTGCCGAATGGGAGCTGCGAATTGTCCCATATCGCATTTTCTACGACGTAGATACAACTCGCTCAGTGGTCAAGATCATCGCCGTGGGGTATAAGCAAGGCAACACATTGTTTATCCACGGCGAGGAGTACATGCTGTGAAAACGATCAATCTCTCGAATCCGACGATCGATCTGACTGCCCTACTCGATCAAGCGAATGACGAAGATGTGGTGGTGCGGTTGGCTGATGGCCGCGAGTTCTTGCTGAGCGCGGTCGATGATTTCGATATCGAAGTTGCCCAGACGCGCCAGAACGAGAAACTCATGGCGCTGCTCGAAGAGCGCGCTCGGCAGGCGCGCACGCTTCCGCTTGATGAGGTGAAGCGGCGCCTTGGCCTGACCGAGTAGCCAGGAATGCATTCGGGGGCAGCACAGCCGCCCCCAAAGCTTGTTGGCGTTAGTGCGGCATCGGCGACTGCGCGGTCGTGCCGCCGCGCGTGTTGCGCGGCAGATAGTAGATGACTTCCTTCCATACTGCTGTGATCTCATCAGCGCAGATCACTACGAGGTCGTCGGGCTCGGCAAGGCGCAGCGCGTGGCGCGTAGCCTCGAGCTCGTCGAGCACAGTGATCATGCGGTCGGGCGGCATGCCGACCTCGCGCGCGGCATCGTGCAGCAGCTCAGCGATCGAGCCGACCTCGCGGCCGCGCCGGTCGTTGTCCTCTTTGATCACCAGCAGGTCGAACGTCTTGCCGGCGATTGCACCGAACGCGCGGATGTCCTGGTCGCGCCGGTCGCCGGGCGCGGCGATCACGCCGATAGTGCGGCGGTAGTTCGGCCGCAGTCGTCCGACGAGGTCGCTCAGCGCGGCCAGCGCCGCCGGGTTGTGGGCGTAGTCGACGATCACGCGGAAGGCGTACTCGTCGAACACATTCAGGCGGCCAGGCGTGAGGTAGAAGCTGGTGGCGAAGGTGCGCAGGCCCTGGCGGATGTTCTCGACCGAAACGCCGCGCGCGTAGCAGACCGCCGCCGCCGCCAGCGCGTTGGCCACGTTGTGCAGCGCCTTGCCCTCGAGCGTCGCCGGGATCAGGTGCGTCCACAGCAGCGGAATATACTGCTCGGCATCATAGATCGCCAGCATCTCGCCGCGCACGCCGGGCTGCAGCACCACCGCCGTGCCGCCCTCGGCGATATGGTTCTTCACCAGCTGGCTGGCGCCCTCGCCGCCGTGCATGCTGAAGTACACCACCCGGCCCTCGGCGTGCTCGGCCATCGCCGCCACCAGCGGGTCGTCGGCATTCAACACCGAGGCGCCGTTGTCGCGCACCACCTCGACAAGCAGGCGCTTGACTTCGGCCAGCTGCTCGAGCGTATCGACGCCGCGCAGCCCCAGGTGATCCGACGACACGTTCAGCACCGCGCCGACGTCGCAGCGGTCGAAGCCCAATCCCTCGCGCAGAATGCCGCCGCGCGCCGTCTCGAGTACGGCCGAGTCGACGGTCGGGTCTTTCAGCACCACGCGCGCGCTCCACGGGCCGGTCATGTCGCCGCGCATGTACAGCTGCCCGTCGATGTAGATGCCGTCGGTGGTGGTGAGGCCCACGCGCTCGCCGTTCATCTTCAGAATATGCGCGACCATACGCGCCGTTGTGGTTTTGCCGTTGGTGCCGGTGAGCGCCACCAGTGGGATGCGCGCCGGCGTGCGCGGCGGGAAGAGCATGTCGATCACCGGCCGGGCGACGTTGCGCGCCTGGCCTTCGCTGGGCTGCAGGTGCATGCGGAAGCCGGGGCCGGCGTTCACCTCGACAATGCCGCCGCCAACTTCGCGCAGCGGCTGGGTGATGTCGGGCGTGATAATGTCGATGCCGGCGATGTCGAGGCCGATCACCAGCGCGGCGCGCCGGGCGATCTCGCGCGTCTCGTAGTGGATCTCGGTGGTGCGGTCGATCGCGGTGCCGCCGGTGCTGAGGTTGGCGGTGGCCGCCAGGGAGAACACCTCGCCGGCCTTCAGCACCGTGCCGAGCGAGTAGCCGGCGCGCGCCAGCAGCAGCTCGGACTGGTGGTTGATCTTGATGCGCGTCAGCACCTTCTCGTGCCCGATGCCGCGGCGCGGATCGCGGTTGACGATCTCGATCAGCTCGGCGATCGTATGCTCGCCGTCGCCGACCACGTGCGCCGGCACGCGCTCGGCCACCGCGACAACCTTGCCGTCGATCACCAGCACCCGGTAGTCCTTGCCGGCCAGAAACGTCTCGACCAGCACCGAGCGGGTATACTCGGCGGCGGCCTCAAAGCCGCGCCGCACCTCGTCGGCCGTAGTCAGGCGGATCGACACGCCACGGCCGTGGCTCACGTCGAGCGGCTTGGTCACCACCGGGTAGCCGATGCGCTCGGCGATCGCCACCGCCTCGTCGGCGCTGCGCGCGAGCTGGTGGCGCGGCACGGGAATGCCGACATCGCCGAGCAGCTTGATCGTCAGCTCTTTGTCGCTGGCGGTCTCCACGGCGATATTGCTGGTTTTGCCCGTCACCGAGGCGCGGATGCGCTGCTGGTACTTGCCCCAGCCGAGCTGCACCAGGCTGTTGGTGTCGAGCCGGATGGCCGGAATATCGCGGCGGCGCGCCTCCTCGACCAGCGAGGCGGTGGTGGGGCCGAGCGCGATCTCCTGGGCGCGCTCGATCAGCCGCTCCAGCGCGCGCGCGAAATGGAAGCCGGCGGCCTGGTCGGCCGGGAGCGCGCTGGGCATATCGGGCGGCAGCAGGCTGCGCACCAGCGTGATCGCCAGCTCGCCGGCGTCGAGGCCAACCTGCTCTTCGGTGAACGAGAAGATCACATAGTAGACGCCGGGCTGCCCCGGCACCGATCGCGTCTTGCCGTATGTCACCGGCGTGCCGGCCAGGCACTGCAGCTCGATCGCCACGTGCTCGACGACATGACCGAGCCAGGTGCCACGGCTGCCGTCGTCGTTCTGATCGGCGAGCCGCCGCACAAAGCCACCCGGCACGCCATACGAGCAGCCGTGCTCGCTCAGTGTCGGGATGAGCGCCAGCAGCCGCTCGTTGAACTGTGGGATCTCGCCCGAGGGGTGCCGCTCAAGCTCCTCCAGGTCAACCGTCAGGCGGATCACCGGGCGATAGCCATACGGGCTCGGCCCGCGATATACTCGAGTTTCACGCACGCGCATTGTTTTCTCCTTTGGGATGCTGTGGCGGCGATTGTACCATACTTGCTTTCGCGCGTGTCGCGCTGCTGCGGCCGGGGCGTGGTACAATGCGGAGGCTGCTCGGCCAGGCGCTCCAGCGCACTAGCTGGCCGGCGGCGGGGTCGCGCGCCTCAAATCTGCGGCCCGGCGTGCCACCGCAGAGATTGCACCAATATCGCGCCCGTACAGCCGCAAGCCGAAATCCGGTGAGCTGAAGCATGCCTAGCGAGAACGTATGATCGCGAATAGCGCGGCGCCGCTGGCCGCAACGAGCCTGCTCGCGGCGCTGCAGCTGGCCGACTCATTCTTCCCCAGCGGGCTGTACACCCAATCGCACGGCATGGAAGCGTTTGTGAGCGCGGGCGTAGCCGGGCCGGCGCAGGTCGCCCCGCTGCTGGCGAGCTACCTGCGCCACACCGCCGGCCCGGCCGATGGCCTG
>CALLYN010000284.1 GCA_937858455.1 uncultured Kouleothrix sp. | reverse complement strand
GGGAGAAGGCGCGCACGATGCGCGCCCTACGGGAAAGCCCGTGCCAGTGGCAACGGCAGACGCGCATGCCTCGGGGCAAACCCACACCCGCGCTCGCGCCACGAGGCATCCGCCACCGGCATAGCAACAGCGGCGGCATTCATTACGGGGCCTGGGGCGCTAGCCCCAGCGCGGGAGTGCAGAGGGCGAGCGACCGCCCTCTGCCGCGGGGCACGGGGGCGCGTAGCTCCCGAAACCCCTCTGGCGAAGAGCAGGGGCACGGGGGCGCAGCCCCCGCAAGCCCTCGCAGGGGCACGGGGGCGCGCATCCCCCCGCAAGCCCTCGCAGGGGCACGGGGGCGCGCAGCACCCCCCGAAGCCCTCGCAGGGGCACGGGGGCGCGTAGCCCCCCGAAAACAGGCGCAGCCCCCCCACAAGTAACACCCCCCAAGATGACCATCGGCCTATTCTCTTCCCGCCGCGCCCAACATATACTGATGCCGGACGCCCGACAACTACACGCTAGCCAGAGGAAACCGCATGCGCATCCTGATCGACCAGCGCTCCTACGAGGAGCTTCAGGCCAAGCCCAACCACCCGCGCGACTGCTACGTCCGCGCCGGCGAGTACCCGCACCATATGTATATCGACGGCGTGAAGTACCTCGTGGCCCGCGCCGTCTACGATTGCATCAAGCGCGCCCAGGCGGCCGACGACCAGGACGCGCTGCTGCACCTGCTGTTCCACAAAGACGAGCTCGAGCGCGCCGTGGCCGACGCCCGCGCCAAAGGCGTCAGCCTCGCCGGCACGCGCGCGATCGGCGACCCGCCGCCCACCGACGAGGTTGCGATGCCCCGGCTCTCGAATTCCTTCACGCCGGCCCAGCCCGAGACCATCGAGGCCAGCGGGCTCAACCGCACGTTCCTCTACGAGCACCTTACGCGGATCATCTACAACAAGGGGCGCATCACCGGCCTCGATCTCGTCGACGATATGCGCCTGCCCTACGGCATCATCGACGTGCTGCTCAAAGAGCTGCGCGCCCAGGAACTGATCGATATCGCCGGCCAGCGCGGCTATGGCGACGTCAACTACGAGTATGTGCTCACGCCGCGCGGGGTGCAGGCCGCCGCCGACGCGCTGCTCAAAACCATGTACGCCGGCCCCTGCCCGGTGCCGCTCGACGACTGGATCGCCTCGGTGAAGGCTCAGACCGTCAAAGACGTTGTTGTGACGCGCCGCAACATCCGCGAGGCATTCCAGGGCCTGGTGATCGACGAGTCGATCCTCAACCAGGTCGGCCCCGCCGTCAACTCGGCCTCGTCGGTGATGCTGTTCGGCTTCCCCGGCAACGGCAAGACGACCATCGCCGAGCGGATCACCCACCTCATGGGCGACGATATCTTTATCCCTCACACGGTGTACGCCGACGGCGCGGTGATCAAGCTGTACGACTCGATCGTCCACGAGCCGCCAAAGAAAGAGCTGCCGGCCGATCTGGAGTATGACCGGCGCTGGGTGCGCATCAGCCGCCCGGTGGTGATCACCGGCGGCGAGCTGACGCTCGATGGCCTCGGGCTGATCTACAACAAGGAGTCGCGCATCTACGAGGCGCCGTTCCAGATGAAGGCCAACTGCGGGATCTTCCTGATTGACGACTTCGGCCGCCAGCAGGTGCGCGTGTTCGACCTGCTCAACCGCTGGATTGTGCCGCTCGAGAAGCGCTACGACTTCCTCACCACCGTCACCGGCAAGAAGCTGCAGATCCCGTTCGACCAGCTGATCATGTTCTCGACCAACCTCGATCCAAATGATCTTGGAGATGACGCATTGCTTCGTCGTATCAAGTTCAAGTTCGAGATCATCGACCCGACCGAGGGGCAGTGGCGCGAGATCTGGAAGATTATGTGCCGCGTCTACAAGGTGCCCTACGACGACCGCGCGCTCGACTACCTGCTGGCGAAGTGGTACCGCCCCGACAGCCGGCCGCTGCGCATGTGCCAGCCGCGCGACTTGCTGCTGCAGGCGATGGCGATCGCGAAGTACAATATGGAGACCGTGACGCTCAGCGCCGACCTGCTCGACGCCGCGTGCGCGACCTATTTCACCAGCAAGGAGAAGAAGAACTTCGGCGCGAAGGTGCGGCTCGATCTGTAGCCACGTATCTTCCACGGCATGGTCGCGGTATTCCTGATGCGTCACAGTGTAGTACCGCGGCCGTGCCGCGTGGAACTGAATGGAACCAGGTATGCCGCTCCTCCGCAAGCTCGCCCCTCTCGCTCTCCTGCTCGCACTGCCTGCCGCGCTGGCGCCCGCCGCCCCCGCCCACGCCGCGACGATCGGCGTCGATACGTTTGCCGACACGCTCGCCGCCGATGGCGCCTGCTCGCTGCGCGAGGCCATCCAGGCCGCTGACGCCAATGCTCAGGTCGATACCTGCCCGGCCGGCGGCGCCAGCACGACGATTATTCTCGCCGCAGGCACCTACACGCTCACGCTCGCCGGCCGCGACGAAGACCTCAACCAGGCCGGCGATCTCGATATCGCCGCGCACATCAGCATCCAGGGCGCCGACCGCGACGCCACGGTAATCGACGCGAGCGCGCTCGGCGACCGCGTGTTCGATATTCACCCCGGCGCCGCGCTCGCGCTCGCGCGGCTCTCGCTGCGCCACGGCGGATCGAGCCTGGCCGATCTCGATGGCGGCGCGATCTTCAACCGCGGCGTGCTGGCGCTCGAGAGCACCGAGCTGGCCTACAACACCGCCGGCGGCGACGGCGGCGCGATCTTCAACCAGGCCGGCGCGCTCAGCATCGCCGGCAGCGTGATCCGCGATAATACCGCCGGGCTGGCCGGGCAGAGCAACGGCGGCGGCGGCGGCATCTTCAACGCCGGCGGCGACACCCATATCAGCGAGAGCATCGTCAACAACAACAGCACCTACAACGGCTACGGCGGCGGCATCAGCAGCAGCCGCCTGCTGGCCATTGCCAACAGCTGGATCCACGACAATACCACCAACAGCCATGGCGGCGGCGTGTACAACACCGCCACCGCGGTCATCACCGGCACCGTGCTCGAGTCGAACCGCGCCGGCCACGACGGCGGCAATCTCTACAGCGGCAACGACGAGGGCGACAGCGCGCTGACGGTCACAAGCTCCGAGCTGCGCGCCGGCCAGGCGCGCCACGGCGGCGCGATCTTCAACAGCGGCGCGCTGGCGATCAGCAGTGCGTCGCTGGCGCTGAACAGCGCCGAGGTCGGCGGCGCGCTGTATTCGGTGGCGCTCAGCGCGACGGTGCAGCTGAACAACGATACGCTCGCCGCCAACACGCACGAGGCCGCCGGCCCCGGCGCGGCGATCACCAACCTCGGCGGCACGCTGATCGCCGGCAACACGCTGATCGGCCAGAACGGCGCGGCCGCCAGCTGCGCCGGGCCGATCACGTCGGCCGGCCACAACCTCGATAGCGAGGCCAGCTGCGGATTCAGCGGCGCGCGCGATATGTCGAATACGGCGCCGCAGCTCGGGCCGCTGCCGGCCGTAGACCGTACGCCGAACACGTTTCCGCTGCTGGCCGGCAGCCCGGCGATCAACGCCGGCGACAATGCCAGCTGCGCCGCGCTCGATATCTTCCAGCGCGCACGGCCGCACGGTTTGGCCTGCGACATCGGCGCCTACGAGACGAACAGCCCGCCCAGCGCCAGCGCGGCGTCGTACGCTACCGCCGAAGATCAGCCGCTGAGCGTGGCCGCGCCGGGCCTGCTGCTGGGCGCGAGCGACCCCGACGGCGACGCGCTGCGCGTGGTGGCGGTGGAGTGGCCCACGCGCGGCCAGCTCGTGCTCAACGCCGATGGCTCGTTCAGCTATACGCCGCCGGCCAACTACTACGGCGGCGACCAGTTCGCCTACCGCGTGAGCGACGGCGCGCTCGCCACCGAGGTGCGCGTCGCCAGCGTCGAAGTGACGCCGCAGAACGACCCGCCGACCGCGCGCGACGATAGCGTCACCACCGGCAGCGCCGCCCCGCTGCGCATCGCCGGCGCGGCGCTGCTGGCCAACGATAGCGACATCGAGGGCGATGGCCTGGCGATCAGCGCGGTAAGCGCGCAGAGCTTCGGCGGCGGCGCGGTGCTGCTCGACGACGGCGATGTGCGCTATACGCCGCCGCTGGGCTTCCGTGGCGTCGACAGCTTCGGCTACAGCGTGAGCGATGGCAATGGCGGCGCTGCCGGCGCCACCGTGCGCGTGGACGTGCGCGTCAGCTGGCTGTTCGTGCCGGTCGCGCGGCGCTAGCGCCACCACACCGCGCGCCACGCGCGAGCTCCAAACGGCGGCACAGGCCAGCACCGGCCAACGACAAGGACGAAGGGCAACACGCCGCTTCGTCCTTTGTCTTTCCCGTCCAGCTTCCCGCGCGAAAGCGCCGCGCTAGCCCCGATCGCGCAGCAGCGCCCAGCCGCCAGGCAGCGCCAGCGCGGCCAGCACCAGCTTCAGCGCGTCGCCGGGCAGGAACGGCAGCACCGCAGCGCCGAGCAGCCCCGCGACATTCAGCCTGCCGCTGATCAGCCACGTCGCCGCAGCCAGCCAGGCGAAGCCGCAGATCAGAATCACCAGGCTGCCCAGCAGCATGGCCGGCAGCGCCGAGCGGATCGTGCGATCCCAGCCGCGCTCGGCCAGCGCGCCCACCAGCAGCGCCACCACCGGCCACGACAGCAGGTAGCCCGCCGTCGGCCCGATGATCACCGGCAGCGCCGGAACGCTGCTCGGGCTCCACGCGCTGCGCCCGCCCGCGAACACGGGCAGGCCGGCGAGCCCTTCGGCCAGGTACAGCAGCATCGTCGCGGCGCCGAGGCGCGGGCCGTACAGCGCGCTCAGCAGCAGCACCGCAAATGTCTGCATCGTCACCGGAACCGGTGTGGTGGGGATCGGAAAGCTGATGCGCGCGCACAGCGTCAGCAGCAGCGTCCCTGCCAGCGCCAGCGCGCCGTCGCGCACCAGCGGCCGCGCCAGCAGGCCCTGGCGCGGCGCCAGCCGCTGGGCCAGCGTCGTATGAGAGCCGAGCATAGTACCTCCTCGATAGCCCTAGTTTATGTGTAAGACGGGCCTATTATATGCGATGGCAGTTCGGCAATAGTGGACAAGCCGCTACCATAGATTTCTTTCTGTTTGCGCGATTTGACGATCGCACCCCCGCCGCGCTACAATCGGGCTATGCCCAGTACACCCCAACAGATTGATACTTGGAAAAGCCGCCTGCTCGACCTGAGCCGCCGCAATCGCCTGCTGCACCTGCGGCCCGGCGCGGCGCTGGCGCTCACCAACCCGCCCGCCGCCGATCTCTACGGCCTGCTGGTGCGCCGCCGCACGCTCGAGTTCGCCGACGCGCTGACGCCCGAGCAGCTCCGAATCGCCGAACAGATTCACGAAGGCCGCATCGCGTGTGAGCTGGGCACGTACGTGCAGATCACGGCTGATGCGCGTAACCCGGGGTATTTCAATGTGCAAACCAAGGCCCAGCGTTACCGCATGTATCCGGTGGTCACCGCCACCGGCGCCATTCGCCTGGAAGACCAGAAGGTTGGCGCGGTATGGCTGCAACTGGCCAACAAGTCGATGCTGATGAACCAGAAACTGGGCCAACGCGTCGCCGACGAATGCATGAGCCCGGCCCAGCATGCGGTGGCGCAGGCATTGGCGGCCAAGCCGGCACCCAGCCTCTTCGAACCGGCCACACCGCCGCAGCAGGCCACGGCGCCGGCAGCCGACGGCAATACTTCGGTGGTCTACAACAAATGAATCCGGCCCCGTGTGCCTGACACCCGGGGCATTGCAACCCTTACGTTCAACTTTGTCATCAGGAGAGCCAAGCATGTCGCAATTCCTTACCACCTACCGGGCCCACGCCGCCGAGCGGGCCGCCTTGGGTATTCCCCCGCTGCCGCTGGACGCCAAGCAGGTGGCAGACCTGATCGAACTGATCAAGAACCCGCCCGCCGGGGAAGACGCCTTTCTGCTGGACCTGCTGACGCACCGCGTGCCACCTGGGGTGGACGATGCAGCCAAGGTCAAGGCCAGCTTCCTGGCCGCAGTGGCGCACGGTGACGTTCAGGTGGGCCTGGTCTCCAAGGCCAAGGCCACCGAACTGCTCGGCACCATGGTCGGGGGCT
>CALLYN010000283.1 GCA_937858455.1 uncultured Kouleothrix sp. | reverse complement strand
CGGTCGCTGCACAAGAGCCGCGCGCAAGCGCAGGCGCTGCAGCAGCTGAGCGACCTGGCGGGCAGCCCAGGCCAGCTGCGGCGCCAGCTGGCCTGGGCGCTGCTGAGCCCGGCCCGCTCCGAAGCGCAGATCGGCGAGTTGCATAGGCAGGCGCCCGAAACCCTGGCTGCCAGCGCTGGCCTCACGCCGCCCGAGCGCGCGTATGTACAGCTGCTCGCCACGGCGCAGCTGTTCGAGTACGGCGGCTGGGAGCGGGCCGCCGCAGCCTGGCCGGCCTTTGAAGCAAGTGCCGCCGGCCTGCCCGACACGGCGCTGTGCCTATTCGTGCCGGCGCACGAGGCGCTGTTTCGTGCTGCGGCCGATACGTCGGGGCTGGCCCGGCGGCTGCTGAGCGCCAGCGCCGCGGCCGCGCAGGGGCGCTGGCAGATCGTCGCGCTGGGCCAGTTTGTATGCCTCGTTGCCGGCCAGCTGTGTGAGCTTTCGCCGTTGCACCGCGCGCTGCTGGTGCGCCTGCTCGACGCCGGCGAGGCTGGCCTGACGGTCGAGCGGCTTTGGGAAGAGGTCTGGGGCGATACCGACATCCGCATGAGCGCGCTGCACAAAGCCTTGTTCCGCCTGCGCGAGCAGACCGGCCTGGCGGTTGCGGCGCGCGCCGGGCACTGCGCCATTCAATCGCCGCGCCAGGCAATTCGCTACGACGTGTACGATTTCGAACAGACGATCGCCGCAGCCAACACCAGCGAAGAGCTTGAGCAGGCGCTCGACCTGTACGGCGGCGATTTTCTGCCGGGCGCGGCGCCGAGCGCGGCGCTGTGGATCGATCGGCGGCGCTCGTTGCTGCAAGAGAATTACCTCGACGGCCTTGACCGGCTGGCGTGCCTGCTGGAGAGCGAGCATCCGCGCCGGGCGATCCAGTGCTACCAGCGCATTCTTGGCGTCGACGGCTGCCGCGAGGCAACTGCCACACGGCTGATGCGGCTGGCCGCGCGCCAGCGCAACCCCGCGCTCGTGACGGCTACCTACGAGCAGCTTGAAGGCGCGCTGCGCACCCTAGGCGCCACGCCCGAGCCGGCCACCGTGGCGCTGCTGCACGCCAGCACCCGCAGCAGCGCATTCGCCCGCGCCGCGCCATAAACACCCACTTCGCCACCCCCGAACTTCTGTTTTGCGATGCCCCCGCGCATGTCCACCAAAAGTCCACGGCTAGTCCACGCGGGCATGTATAGTGCTTCCAGTCGATATATGCTTGATAGAGGAGGCATCTATGCGCTCGAAGATTGTAAAGGCGTTGATCGCCGCGCTGGTAGCTGGTACGCTGCTGATCGCTGGGGCCGCGCCCTACGGCCCTCCCGGAACGAACCGCACTGCCAGCAGCTCACTGCGCTAGCGCCGTGGCACTGCTTCCGATCGCGCTGGCCGGCGCGCTGTGTAGCGCGGTGGTGGCGCTCTGGCGCAAGCCGGCGACGCCGCGCGGCTGGCCGCTGCTGTTGCTGGCGCTGGCGCCGCAGCTAGCTGCGCTGCTGAGCAGGCCGCAGCCTGGCCTGTTCTTTTGCTCGATGGTGGCCGTGTTTGGCTGCTGCTTGTGCAACCTGGCGCTGCCCGGTGCCGCGCTGGCGGCTACAGGGGTAGGACTCAATCTGCTGGCGATGGCCTGGCACGGCGGCGCAATGCCCATACGCACCGATATACTGGCGGCGGTTGGCGTATCGGCGGCGCCGGGCACGCTGCTGCACGCCTCGAAAGACATCGCAGTGCTCGCAAGCCCGGTGTGGCTGCTGTCGGACTGGATCATTATTCCGCTGCCACGCGGCCCGCTTGTCGCAAGCCCAGGCGACTTCCTGATTGTAGCAGGCGTGACCTGGTGGCTGCTGTTTAGCCGCCTGGAAAAGGAACACGATTATGCCGATGCTGGCCGTTCAGCCGATGTCGCTCGAACGTCACACGCCCCCGCTGCGCGGGCAGAGTAGCCGCCCGGCACTTACCCACGTGGTGCTGCTGGCTGCGGCGAACCCGCATATCGCCGAGCGCCTGCTGCGCGGCGAGCCGTTCGATATGGCGCTCGATCACCCGCAGTATACTGTGCCGCTCGACGCGCACGACCGCGCTACCTTGGCCGAGATCTGCGCGCGAACGCACACCGTTCACGAATTCTTACTAACGCTGGCTGCCGCAGCCGATGGCATTGTGGTTTGATACAACCAGAGTGGTTGTACGCGCGGCGTGGGAATGGGTGCCTGCCCGTTTCTACGCCTGGCCGTCTGTGGCGACGGCGCCGGTACGTGCCAGGCGTCAGCCGCTACATAGCAGGATTGTCGTATGCCATCCCACGTGGCAGTTCCAGGGCCCGGCGATGCTTGGTCGCTCGGCGCGCTGCTCGACGCGCTCGCCGCAGCGGGTGATTGGCCTGCCTGCTGCGCCGAGCTGCGCCGCGCGCTTCCGCAGCTTATTCCGGCTATGCGCCTCGACATCTACGCTTCGCGCAGCGAAAGCGCGATCAGCCGGGTGTTCTCGACCGACGCTGCCAGCCGTTCGGCCGGCCGGCTCAATGGCAGCGAGCCCGCGCTACGCGCCTGGTATCGGCGGCGCGGCTACCAGCCGCTGCTGGCGCGGCTGAGCGCGGCGGGTGAGCACTACGGCTGGCTGGCACTGGCGTGCCGTAGCGAGCCTCCCGGCGCCGGCGCGCTCGGCCTCGCGCGCCAGATCGCGCCACTGCTGGCGCTACGCCTGCGCGACGAGTGCGCGCGCCACGAGCTTGAGCGCCAGGCCGAGCGCGCGATGCTGATCGATCAGCGGCTGCGCGCTACCGACACACTGCTCGTGCAGGCCGTGCTGGCCGCCGGCACCGCGCACGATCTTGGCAACCTGTTTACCTCGGTGCTGGCGAACGCTCAGCTGCTGCTGCAGGATGTGCCCGAAGCGCTCCGGCGCGATGTCTCGACGATCGTGCGCGCCGCCGAGGATGGCCGGCACCTGCTCCAGCGCCTGCAAACCGGTCTGGTTCAGCCAGAGTCTAGCGCGGCGCTGCTGGCCGACCTGCCTTCGGTGATTGAGGAGGCGATCCGGCTGACCCGGCCGATCTGGCAAAACAAGCGCGGCGTCACGCTGGTGACCCAGCTGCGCGAGGTTGCGCCAGCCCGCATCCGCGCGCCCGACCTGCGCGAGGTGCTGATCAATTTGATTATCAACGCCAGCAGCATGCTGAACACTACCGGCCAGATTACGATCGCCTGCGCCCCGCGCGAGCGCGAGGTGCTGATATCGGTGACGGACACCGGGCCGGGGATCGCGCCCGAGCAGCAGAAGCTGATCTTTCAGCCCATGGCCACAACGCGCGCCCACGGCAGCGGGCTGGGGCTGAGCATCAGCCGCGCGCTGCTCGAATTCTACGGCGGCGCGCTCACCGTCGAAAGCGCGCCAGGCCAGGGCGCCACGTTCTCGGTGATCCTGCCGGCCGCCGAGCGCGACCGGGTCGTCGCCGGGGCGCATGAGCCGCTCTTGCCAAACGTGGTAGAATAGCGGCATCGGCGCTGATCTGCGGTTTGGAGACGGCGATGTTCGGTCACCTCCATATCGAGGAGCGCGGCCGGCCGGCTCGCGTGGTTGATCTGCTTGGCAGTGCGACAATCGGGCGCACCGCCGACAACGACATTGTCCTCGATTCGGATGGTGTGTCGCACTGCCATGCCATGCTGCTTGCCCAGCCCTCGGGCGTGCTGCTGGTCGATCTTGGCAGCACTTTCGGCACCCTGATCGATGCTGTGCCCGCCCCGCCCGACGAGCCGGTGCGCCTGGCCGACGGCGCCCAGATCAGCATTGGCCGGGCGGCGCTGCGCTACCTCGCCCCACGTGTGACGGTGCCGATGGCGCCGCTTGACCCCCCCGGCTCACCCCAACCGCCGCCGCTTGCTGCGGCGCATCTCAACACGCGCTTTGAAGGCTTCGACGCCGATACTCCGCTGCTGGTGGGCCGGGCGGCCACGCTGCGCGTGTGGGTCGGCGCGCCGCTGAGCACCGACGAGCACCAGAGCAGCCGCCCGCTGAAGGTCTCGAGCGCGCACCTGGCGTCGCAGCTGGCGCTGCGCGTGATGGTGCGCGCGGCCTCGCCAAGCTGGCATATTCGCGCCGAGCAGCCGACGCTGCTGGCCGCGCGCTGGGGCACGGTTCAGATCGCGCGCTATACGCTCGTGGCCGCGCGGCCCGAGCGTACCCGCCTGGCCGTGCGCGTCGAGCACACCGAGAGGCACACGCTGCTTCAGCACCTGACGCTGGGCGTGATGGCGAGCGATGCAGAGCGGCTGGAAGTGCGCGCACGATCGCCGCGCGCGCGCGTGCTCGACGATGTGCCCCCCGGCCAGCTCCCGATCTGCCGCCAGTGCTATGCGCCGGTGCGCACCAGCGCGCGCTTCTGCCCGAACTGCGGCGCGCGGCTGTAGCATGCACACAGCGGCGGCCTGCGCGGCCGCCGCTGTGTTTCTCGGCATGCCAGCCGGCGACGCTAGCCGAAGCGCCCGGTCACATACTCTTCGGTGCGTTTGTCGCGCGGGTTTGTGAATAGCTGGCCGGTCGCTCCGAACTCGATCAGCTGGCCGGCGCGCGTGGCCGGGTCCATCAGGAAGAATGCGGTGTCGTCGGAGGCGCGGGCGGCCTGCTGCATGTTGTGCGTCACAATCACGATCGTGTACTCCCGGCGCAGGTCCATCATCAGCTCTTCGATCTTCAGCGTGGCGATCGGGTCGAGCGCCGAGCACGGCTCGTCCATCAACAGCACCTCGGGCCTCGGCGCGATCGCGCGGGCGATGCACAGGCGCTGCTGCTGCCCGCCCGAGAGCCCCAGCGCCG
>CALLYN010000282.1 GCA_937858455.1 uncultured Kouleothrix sp. | reverse complement strand
AGGGCGCACTGCGACAATGGTAATATCGTCGTGCTGTTCCATATCGCCCATATGCGTTTGCACGCGCTCAAGCACCATCTCAACGAGGTCGCGCACATCGTAGGGCTGGGTTTCGTTGAGCGTCGCCTCGAGCCGCTCGAAGCCGAACAGCTCGCCTTTGGCGTCGTGCGCTTCGACCACGCCATCGCTGAGCAGCAGGAGCATATCGCCGGGCTCGAAATGCACCGTCTGCTCTTGGTACAGCGCGCCGGCGAACGAGCCAAGCGGCAGCCCGCCAACCTCGATGAACGAATTGCCGTGCTTGCTCACGAGCACCGGCGCGATCATGCCGGCGTTTGCCACGCGCAGCGTCTGCTCGCGCGGGTCGACGACGACAAACAGCAGGGCGGCGTTCATGTGGTTGGCGCGCAGGCGCGGCGCCAGCAGGTTATTCAGCGCGGTGAGCACCTGGGCCGGGTGCTCGATCTGGCGGCTCTGCGACTCGACGGCGCTGGCGGTGAGCGCCATCAGCAGCGCCGCGCCCACGCCCTTGCCCGAGATATCGCCGATCGCGATCGCCGCGCGCCCCTCGGACATCGCCAGGTACGAGTAGAAATCGCCGCCGACCTCGTAGGCCGGCAGCGAGCGCGCGTACACCGCAACCTCGTCGCCGTTCCAGGGTGGGCGGTCGGGCAGCAGGCCGATCTGGATATCGCGCGCCAGCGCCATCGAGCGGCGCAGGCGCTCGTTGCGGCGCTCGATCTCGGCCAGCGATTCCTGCAGGTGCTCGGCCATGCTGTTGAACGTGCGCGCCAGCTCGCCCATCTCGTCGTCGCCCAGCGCGCCAATGCGGTAGCTCAGATGGCCGGCACCCAGGGCGGTAGCGCCCTGGCGCAGCGCCTCGAGCGGCCGCAGAAACTGGCGCGCCTGGCGGAAGGCCCAGCCCAGCGCCAGCGCGCCCACCAGCACCACCAGCAGCCCAAGCAGCAGAATGCTGGTGCGCAGGCCGACGAACGCCGTCGCCGTCGGCTGCTCGACCACCACCGTCCAGCCGGTGTTCTCGTTGCCGTCGTTCACAATCACCGGGGCCTGCGCGCCGATCACGTCCTGGCCGCGCGCGCCGCTATACTGCACGGCCTGGTCGGTCGTGCTGATCAGCGCGGCGATATCGCTTGGCGGCACAAACCCCGGCCGCCCGTCGTCGAGCAGCACGCGGCCATCGGGCGCCGACACCAGGTACGGGTAGCTTTTGGAGTTCGCGATGGCGATCGCCAGATCGTGCGCCAGCGGCTCGGCGCTCAGCTCGACGCGCAGGGCGCCGACGATGGTGTTGGCGTCGTTGCGGATGGGCATGGTAACGATAAACGAGCGCACATTGTCGGCGTTGCGCGCGATCGGCGTGTAGCTCACCAGGCCCTGGCGCAGCGCGCGCTGCACCTGCGAGTCGGCGCCGCGATCGTACAGCTGGTCGTCGGGCAGGGCCAGCAGCTTGATCATGTGCAGCCGCTCCTGGCCGGCGCTGTTCATCAGCACCAGGTCGAGGATGTTCGGGTAGTTGCGATTGACCAGGTCGTTGGCCAGGGTGGTGATCTGGGCCGGGGTAGTGCTCGGGCGCACCTTCAGCGCGAACTGATCGAGCTGGTTGCGCAGCTCTTCGAGGTAGCGCGAGACATCAAGCTCGACGCGCTTTGCCAGATCGACCTGGTCGTTATACACGCTGCGCTGCTGCGCATTGGCGTTGAGCGCCAGCAGCAGCCCGCCCACAATCAGCAGCGGCAGCGTCGACGAGATCAGCAGCGACCAGCGCAGCCGGTTGGCAATGCTGGTGCGGACGCCGGCAGTCGAGTCATCGGCAGGTTGGCGCGGCAAACGTAACCGCCAGAAGCTCGGACGGCGCATGAGCGGCTCTCAAATGGGGGTACAACCACTAAACGGGTTTCAATTATAGCACATGATGGCGATTTCGGGAGCCTTTATGGTATACTCGCACAGGGCTGGTACAACGTCTTTCGACCCCTCCCCCTACCCCTCCCCTGTCAGGGGAGGGGAAACACATCTGGCTGTGAGGTGCGGTCGCGGCGGCGACCGCACCTCACCCCCTTACCCCCCTCTCCCGCGCGCGGGAGAGGGGGGTAAGGGGGGTGAGGGCCGACGTTGCACGAGCCCTGTATACTCACAGCGTTTCTGCCAGATGGAGCGAGCGCGAGCATGCGTACACGAGCGGCGCCCCTGCTGTGGCTCTGGCTAGCGGCGCTGCTGGCCGCCGGCCCCGGCACGGCGCGCGCCCAGCGCGCCGATGGGCTCGACCAGCCGCTGCTGAGCGCGAATACCTGCGGCGCGGGCGGCCCCGGCGAGGTGCAGTTCACGCTTGCCGCCACCGGCGACACATTCCCGCACGAGAACATCCAGGCGGCGGCCGAGGCGCAAGGCTACGACTACCTGTTCGAGCGGGTGCGGCCATTTCTGCAGGCGGCCGACCTGGCCTACACCAACTTCGACGGCGCCATGCTCGAGGGCAGCCCGCACAGTGGCTACCCGGCGTTCAACTACAGCCCGCAGCTGGCTGCCGCGCTGAGGCGTGCCGGCATCGGCCTGGTGTCGACCGCGAACAACCATATTCTCGACCGTGGGCCGGAGGGGCTGGACGCGACGCTGGATGTGCTGGCGCGCAATGGCATTCAGCAGCACGGCACCGTGCCGAGCAGCGCCGCCGGCCAACCGCGCCCGCCCTACCTGCCGATCACGCTGAGCCGCGACGGCGCGCGCCTGCGCGTGGCGTTTCTGTCGTTCAGCTGGGGCACCAACGGCATCGCCGACCCGCACAGCCAGGTGAACTTGCTGTGGCAGTCGAACGAGTACGGCCAGCAGGGCGGGGTGCGCCAGAGCGTGCTCGACGCCGTGGCGCAGGCGCGGCGCGAGGCCGATATCGTGATTGTGGCGGCGCACTGGGGCTACGAGTACCAGTTCTACCCCGACGCGACGCAGATCGACGGCGCGCGGCAGATCGCCGCAGCCGGGGCCGATATTATCCTCGGCGCCCAGCCGCACACGCTCCAGCCAGTCGACATTATCGACGCGGGCGGGCGCAAGACGCTGGTGATCTACTCGCTGGCGAACTTTCTGGCATCGCAGGGCGCGTTTCAGGCCGAAAGCTTTAGCGCCACCTCGGCGATCTTCTACGTCGGCATCATCCGTGCCGCCGACGGCCGCGCGCGCGTGAGCGGCTACCGCTACCTGCCGACGATCCACGTCGACGGCGACACCCGGCCGGCGCCCATCCCGGCGCAGGGCTACGACGATGTGATCGCGCACGTGCGCGCCGAGATGCGCGACCCCGGCGGGGCGCGCCAGCTGCCGCCTGATCCGGCGGCGCTGCGCGGGCCGGTGCAGGTCTGCCCGGCGTATACGCTGCCGGCCGCGCCAGATCTGCCAATCGGCGGCGATTTCGCGCAGTACCTGGCCACACTGGGCGGCGCCGCACCACGCCCGGCCGGCGACGCGCAGGTGGTTTTGGGCGCGCCGCTCGGCCCGCCGGCGCCAGGGCTGGCCGGCGATTGCCGCACCAGCACCACGGTGCTGCTGACCGAGCGCCAGCGGCTCGAGCTGCACCCCGATCTGGATTGGCCCTACCGCGTGTCGGGCACGCTCGTGGGCGTGGCGGCGTTCCGCCGGCTCTACGGCGATGCGCCGATTGCGCGCCACGGCAGCGCCGACGGCGACGGCATCGCCGACGCGCGCTTCCGCGCGTTTTTCGTGGCCTACGGCGGGCTGCCGGTGTTCGGCTACCCGATCAGCGGGCTGCTGCGCGAGCGCGACGCGAGCGGGCAAGCGCTGACGGTGCAGTACTTCGAGCGTGCGCGCTTTGAGCTGGCAGCCGGCGCGCCGCCAGACGCGCCGCTGGCCCAGCAGGTGCGGCTGGCAGCGCTGGGCCGCGAATACACCGAGGCGTGCGCCGCACCAGCAACCCTGCCACAGCCGGCCGC
>CALLYN010000281.1 GCA_937858455.1 uncultured Kouleothrix sp. | reverse complement strand
GACCAAAGCCCCCGAGCCGACTGCCGCGCCGGCCCCCGAGGCGACCAAAGCCCCCGAGCCGACCGCCGCGCCGGCCGCTGCTACGGCTGCCCCGGCGAACCAGCCCGGCTACACAATCGTCGTGCCGCAGGGCCTGCGCACCGATCTCAAGGGCACCACGATCAAGTGGATCGCCGGCGCCGATGGCCCGCAGGCTCCGCTTGACGATGCAGACGCGAAGAAATTTACCGAGGCCACCGGCATCAATGTTCAGGTGATCCGCGGCGACCAGAGCGCAACCGACCGCCTGGCGACCTACCGCCAGCAGCTCAGCGCTGGCTCGGCCGACATCGACGTCTACCAGATCGACGTGATCTGGCCTGGCATCGTGGCCGAGTTCGCCGCCGACCTGAGCGCCGCCTTCCCGGACGCGAAGAAGGATTTCTTCCCGGCGATCGTCGAGAACAACACCGTGAACGGCAAGCTGGTTGGCGTGCCGTGGTTCACCGACGCTGGCCTGCTATACTATCGCAAGGACCTGCTCCAGAAGTATGGCATCAGCAACCCGCCGGCCACCTGGAAAGAGCTTGAGGACGCCGCGAAGAAGATCCAGGACGGCGAGCGCGCGGCTGGCAACAAGGACTTCTGGGGCTTTGTGTGGCAGGGCAAGGCCTACGAGGGCCTGACCTGCGACGCGCTGGAGTGGCAGGTTTCGAACGGCGGCGGCTCGATCATTGAGCCCGACGGCACCATCAGCATCAACAACCCGGCGGCGGCCGCTGCGTTCGACCGCGCCAAGAGCTGGATCGGCACGATCTCGCCTCCCGGCGTGACCGGCTACCAGGAAGAAGAGGCCCGCGGCGTGTGGCAGGCCGGCAACGCGGCGTTCATGCGCAACTGGCCGTACGCCTTCTCGATCGGCCAATCCGACCCCAAGCTCAAGGATAAGTTCGACGTGGTGCCGCTGCCGAAGGGCGACGGCGACAAGGCCCGCAACGCCGACACGCTCGGCGGCTGGCAGCTGATGGTCAACAAGAACTCCAAGAATATCGAGGCGGCGACCGAGTTCGTCAAGTACATGACCAGCGCCGAGCTGCAGCGGTCGAACGCGATCGAGCGCTCGCTGCTGCCGACGCGGCCGGCTGTCTACGACGACCCGGACGTGCTCAAGGCCAACCCATACTACGCCTCGCTGAAGCCGGTCTTCTCGGGTGGCGCCGTCGCGCGGCCCTCGACCGTTTCGTCTGACCTGTACAACGATGTCTCGACGGCCTACTTCACGGCGGTGAACCAGGTGCTGACCGGCCAGAAGGACTCCAAGACGGCGGTGGCGGATCTCGAAACTGATCTCAAGAAGATCCTCAAGTAACGCCTCATCCCAAAGCCCCGCTCCCGCCTGGCGGGGGCGGGGCACCGTAGTCTGGGGAAGGAGCGGTCCAACCTCGGGCAAACCAGCCATAGGGAGAAGCACATGGGCCAGCAGGTTGCAGACGTGAAGCAACCCCCAGTGACGCGTAGGCGTCTGTTTGCGGGACCACAGAGCGCCGAGGCGCGCCGGCGCGAACGCCTGGGGTGGATCTTGACAGCGCCAACAATCATCTTGATTTGTCTCGTCGCCCTTTACCCGGTGCTGCGCACTTTCTACCTGAGCTTCACCAATGCGCGCCTCAGCAGCGCGCGCGCGGTCAGCTTCGTCGGCATCTCGAACTACACCGACCTGCTAACCGACCGTACATTCTTGCAGGCAACCTACAACACTGCGATCTTCACGATCATCTCGGTGGCCTTCGAGACAGTCCTGGGCCTGATCGTTGCGCTGACGATCCACTCGAACTTCAAAGGCCGTGGCCTGGTTCGCACCGCTATGCTGATCCCCTGGGCCATCCCAACGGTCGTCTCGGCACGTATGTGGGCCTGGATGTACAACGACGTATTCGGCGTGATCAACGATCTGCTAGTCACCCGGCTGGGCGTGCTCGACCACAAGCTCGCCTGGGTCGCCGACCCGGTGCTGACGCTGCCCTCGCTGATCGCGATCGATGTCTGGAAAACCACGCCGTTTATGGCGCTGCTGCTGCTGGCCGGGCTGCAGGTCATTCCCGACGACATCTACGAGGCCGCCGATATCGACGGCGCGTCGAAGTGGCAGCAGTTCTGGACGATGACGCTGCCAATGCTGCGGCCGGCGCTGGTGGTGGCGCTGATCTTCCGTACGCTCGACGCGTTCCGCGTCTTCGACCTGCCGTTTGTGGTGAAGGGCACCGCGCCGGAGTCGATTACGCTCTCGATCCTGGCACGCCAGACTATGATCGACCTGGCCCGGCTTGGCCAGGGCGCGGCGCTCGCCGTGGTGATCTTCATCTTTCTGATGATCATCGTCGCCGTATATGTACGCCTCGTGCGCGTGGAGGTGGAGTGAAATGGCAGCAACCACAGCATCACTCAGGCAGGAGCGCCGCAGCCGGAGGACTAGGGAGATCGTGGGGCGGGTTGCCTTCTGGGTTCTGATCGTCATCATCCTGGTGTATACGCTGTTCCCGTTCTACTGGGCGATCGTCTCGTCGCTCAAGCCCTCCACCGAGCTATTCGATACGCCGGTGGCCTACTGGCCGAAGAACCCAACGCTCGACAACTACCGGGCGGTGTTCGCGAACCCGATCTTCCCGCTGGCGCTACGCAACTCGGTGATTGTGACCGTCAGCACAGTGCTGCTGGCGCTGGTGGTCGGATCGCTGGCGGCCTACGCGCTGGGGCGGCTGCGCTTCCGTGGCCGGACGTTCATCCTGTACCTGACGCTGTCGATGACGACGTTTCCAGCGATCGCGATCCTCGGCTCGCTATACCAGATGATCGTCGGCGCCGGGCTCTACAACCGGCTCGCGGCGCTGATCTTTTCCTACACGGTGTTCTCGCTCCCATTCACCGTGTGGGTGTTGACAAGCTTCTTCCGTGCGCTGCCGAGCGAGCTAGAGGAGGCCGCGTTTGTCGACGGCGCGACGCCGCTGCAGACCTTCCGCATGGTGCTGCTGCCGCTGACAGCTCCGGCGCTGGTGACGACCGGCCTGCTGGCATTCATCGGCGCCTGGAATGAGCTGCTGTTCGCGCTGACATTCACACAGGATTACGGCGACCCTGAACATTTCTTCAACATCAGCACGGGGGCACGCACGGCGATTGTGGCGGTGGCGACCTTCCAGGGCAAGACGCAGTTCGAGCTACCGTGGGGCAGCATCATGGCCGCATCGGTCACGCTGACAATCCCGCTGGTGCTGCTGGTGCTGATCTTCCAGCGCCGGATCATGGCCGGCCTGACCGCAGGAGCAGTCAAGGGCTGACACCGCACAACGAACATTCGTTTCTGGCTGAGCGGGCGAAGGGCGAAGGACCAAAGACGAAACTGCGATCCGTCCTTCGTCCTTCGCCCTTCGGCCATGAAAGCGAAGTACCATGCTGCCGCAGCGCAGAACAAGCCGATATCGCAGGCGACCGCGTAACTCGTGTAACTGACAAGCAATTCCGCCGAGCTGGGCCAGGAGCCACCAGCGCTGCAGCACCAATCCCGGCGCACAGCAAGGGCCACGTATGTCTGCCACCTCACGCCGGCTGCTGATTGGCGGCATGGCCGCGCTGCTGGCCACGCTGCTGATCGGCGTTGCCGTGCTGGCACAGCCGCTCGTGCCATTCCAGTATCAGCGCGCGCGCCAGCGCTGGGAGCAGCAGCGGGTGCGCCACTACGAGGTAGACG
>CALLYN010000280.1 GCA_937858455.1 uncultured Kouleothrix sp. | reverse complement strand
TGATCGACTCGCGCAGCGCGGCGGCGGCGCCGCCCAGGCGCAGCGCCGGATCGGGCGCAGCACTGAGCGCGGCCAGGCAGCCCAGGTCTTCGAGCAGGTAGCATAGCGCCCAGGCGTCGCCGAGCTCGCGGCTGATCGCCAGGCTTTCGTGGTAGAGCTCGCGCGCGGTGGCGTAGTCGCCGCTGTCGCGCGCGAGGTTGCCGAGGTTGTTCAGCGAGATCGCGATCGCCGAGCGGTCGCCGACGACGCGCTCGAGCGCCAGAGCCTCGCCCATGAACGCGCGGGCCTCGTCGTAGCGGCCGCCTTCGAGCGCCAGCATGCCGAGGTTGCCGAGCGAGTTGGCCACCCACAGCTTGTTGCCGACCGCGCGGCGCAGCGCCAGCGCCTCGCTGGCCAGCTGCTCGGCGGCGGCGGCATCGCCCAGGTGAAACGCGACGATGCTCAGGTTGCTCAGCAGGCTGCCGATCATGGGTTGGTCGTTCAGCTCGCGGCGGATCGCCAGGCTGGCGTTGTACGCCACGCGCGCGGCGGCGTAGTCGCCCTGGTGCATAGCCAGCAGGCCGGCGAAGTGCAGCACCTGGGCCTCGCCGGCGCGGTCGCCAATCGCGGCGTACAGTGCGCGCGCCTGCTCGTTCCAGGGGCCAGCCTGGGCGTACTGGCCCTGCTTGCGCAGCAGCTCGCCGATCAGCGCCTGTGCGCGCGCCTGCGTGCGCTGGTCGCCCTGCTCCTGGGCCAGTGCCAGCGCCTGGCGATAGCGCGCGTCGGCGGCGGCCCACTGGCCCACCACCTCGAGCACCTGGCCCAGCTCGATCAGCGTTGCGCTCTGCTTGGCCGCCTCGATCAGCGGCAGGGCGCGCTCGTAGTAATCGATCGCGGCGGCATTGGCATACTCGGCCTGGGCGGCCGCGCCGGCTTTCAGCAGGTACTCGCGGCGCTTGTCGGCGTTCTGGCTGCGGTCGTAGTGGTAGGCCAGCAGGTCGACGTAGCGGTCGAGCGCGTCGGCGTAGCTGCGCTCGATATACTGGCCGATCTGCTCGTGAAGCAGCGCGCGCGTGGCGAACGGCAGCGTCTCGTAGGCCACTTCCTGGGTGACGACATGCTTGAATAGGTACACCAGCTCGGGGTCGGGCGTATCGAGCGGCGTGAGCTCAAGATCGCTGAGTATGTCGAGATCGGCGCGCACCAGCGCCTCGCCGCCAAAAAAGCGGTAGACGCCCCAGAGCATCGCGGCGCGGAACAGGCGGCCGATCACGCTGGCGACCTTCAGCAGCGTCTGCTGGTTTTCGGTGAGCTGATCCATGCGGCTGAGGATGAGGCTGTGCAGGCTGGCGGGCAGCTCGATCTGCGCCACTGCTTCGGGCTGCTGCGGGTCGATGCCGCGGTCGTGCAGGTAGTTCAGCAGCTCTTCGACATAGAACGGGTTGCCCTGCGCGCGCGCGCTGATCTGCTCGGCCAGCGCCCGGTCGGCGCTGACGCCGGGGCCGTACACCTGGCCAAGCTTGAACTGCACCAGCTGGGCAATTTCGTCTTCGGGCAGGTGCGTGAGCGGCAGCTCGCTGAAGTGTGCAAGCTGGCCGACTTTCGGCGCGAGCAGGCGCTGCACCTGCGGCGGCCGGTAGGCCAGCAGCAGCAGCACCGGCATATCGGCGATCGCGCGGCCGATCACCTCGAGCAGATCGTGCGAGAGCGGGTCGAGCCAGTGGCAATCTTCCAGTACCAGCAGCAGCGGCATGTCGGCGGTGCGCGCGCGCAGGCAGCTGACGAGCAGCGCCTGGAGCGAGGCGTTGCGCAGCTGGGCGTCGAAGCCGGCCGTCAGCTCGGTGTCGGCGATGCCGAGGTTGAGCACCGCGCCCAGCAGCGGCAGGCGCGGCAGCAGCTCGGGGCCGATGCGCCGCAGCTCGGCCTCAAGCCGGGCGATCTGCGCCTCGGCGGGCCAGGCCGGGTCGAGCCCGAAAAAGCCGCGCCAGATATTCTGCCATACCAGAAAGCTGGTGTTGGTGCCATACGACTGGCACTCGCCGCCGTAGCCAACCACCTGGCGCGCGCGTGCCAGGCGCACAGCCTCGGCCACCAGGCGCGACTTGCCCATGCCGGCCTCGGCGGTGATCGCGACGATGTGGCCGCGCCCGCCGATCGCCTGATCGAGCCGCTGGCCGATCGCGCGCAGTTCGGCGGCGCGGCCGACCATCGGCAGGGCGTAGCGCGGCTCTTGCAGGCGGATGGCCGGGCGCGCCTGGCGGTCGATCAGGCGGTAGACGATCGCAGGCTGCGATTTGCCTTTCACGCGCAGCGGCGGCAGCGTTTCCCAGCCAAAGGCATCGCCAGTCGATTTGCGTGCGCCCTGGCTCACCAGCACCTGGCCTGGCGGCGCGTGCTGCATGAGCCGAGCGGCCATGTTCACCTCGTCGCCGAGCGCGCCATAGGTGCGGCGGGTGCTGCCGCCGTAGGCGCCGGTACGCATGCGGCCCTGGCTGACGCCGATCTGCACGCCGGTGATGTAGGCGAAGGACGGGGCGCGCAGCTCGAGCGCCGCCGCAACCGCGCGCACCACGTCGTCTTCGTGGGCCAGCGGCGCGCCAAACGCGGCATACAGGTAGCTGCCTTTGTCGCCGATCGTCAGCTGGAGGATGTAGCTCTCGTAGCGCGCCAGGATGCCCTGCACCCACAGAATAAAGGCGTCGAGCTTGGGCTGGGCGTCGGCGTCGGTGTCGTAGTCGATCCCGCCGAAGCGCAGAAACAGCGCCACGGCCGGGCGCAGCTCGGTAAGGAACTCGCCCAGGCCGCCCTGGAGCCGCGCGTACACCGACGGCAGCAGCCATGGCCGCACGATCGTGTCGGTGAGCGCAGCCGCGTCGAGCGCCGGCCAGGGGGCCGGCTCGGGCGGCGCCAGCAG
>CALLYN010000279.1 GCA_937858455.1 uncultured Kouleothrix sp. | reverse complement strand
ACCAGGGGTGAAACTTCTGCGGCGAAGCGGCGAGCCCGTAGTCGATGCTGAGCATGCTGCCGGCAACCAGTGCCGCATTGTCCGGGCCCACGATATTGGCGACGGTAAGAGGAGCAAAGCGGGTTGATGCGCGTGCCTTGATTTCGGCATAGACACGTTCGGCTGCCGGCATGCCGCGAACGACCTGGCGCAACTTGTCGCGTACCTCGTCGACCAGCACCAGATTGTTTGCAATGGTAGGCCACGCCGGATGATTGGCATGCTCGAGATGAAAAGTCAGAACCCGTCCCGCCGTTCGAATCATCTCTTCCCGGGTCATGGTGCCTCGATTGGCCTCCAGCCAGCTGCGCCAGAAACGCGTTACCTGATCGGACAAATGCCCGACATCCACATGATCCCGGCTGGACAGCATCAGATAGGTCTTCAGGGCGTTATAGCCATCCTCGACATCGACCGGCGAAGCATCCTTGTACTGCGCATTGCGGCCGGGCCGGGAAGCCGTAGCGGCGTTCCCAGACCCGCAGTGTGTCCTTGGCCAGACCCGTGTCCCGCTCCACTGCGGCGATCGGCAGGCCGACGGGCGAAAGACTCGTTGTGTTCATAATTTGTCCTGGACAAAGCGTTGACATCGGATTTGTTTGATCCTATTGTAGAAACGCAATGTCGCATTGTCTAGGACAAACATCATGATTGCTAAAAGAGGTTCGAAGCGTTTCTCCCTTGTTCTGATGGGCTTTGCGCTGACTTTGAGCGCCTTGGGTGTTCTGCATATGTCCAGGACGCCGGCGGATTTTGGGCGGAGTTCGGGCTGGATCTCCGAATCGTTCGCCGCCGCCGAGCCGACCGCTGCGGCCGAGCCGACCGACGGCGCCCCGGCCGAGCCGATTGTCGAGCCGGGCAAACCGATCAAAATGCCACACCTGAACTTCGGGATCGTCAACCACCTGTACTATACCGACCGCGACCGCGTGCTGACGCTCGACGGCATCGCCGGCTTCGACTGGGTGCGCCAGCAGGTCGTGTGGAAAGACGTTGAGGGCCCCAACCCCGGCGACTACGCCTGGGGCGAGCTCGACAAGATCGTCGACGACGTGGCGGCCAAAAAGTTCAAGCTGCTGGTCAATATCGTGCAGGCGCCGGCGTTCTATAACGAGACGAACGGCCTGCCAAGCGACCCGGTATCGATGGGCAACCTGGTTGATGCCATGGTGAAGCGCTATGGCAAGAAGATCGGCGCCTACGAGATCTGGAACGAGCAAAACCTGGCGCACGAGAATGGCGGCCGCGTGACCGAGGCCGACGCCGGACACTATGTCGACATCCTGGTCGAAAGCTATAACCGGATCAAAGCGATCGACCCGAGCATCATTGTGCTGGCCGGCGCGCCCTCATCGAGCGGCGTGAACGACCCGGCAATCGCCGTGTCGGACGAGAACTACTACCGCGCGATGTACCGCTACAAAGACGGCATCATCAAATCGCACTTCGACGCGCAGGGCGTGCACCCCGGCGGCTCGGCCAACCCGCCCGACACCATGTGGCCCGACAACCCGAGCAAGGCCGACGGCTGGGTCAACGACCCGACGTTTTACTTCCGGCATGTCGAAAATGTGCGCAAGTTCATGGAGCAAGAGGGTGTCGGCGATCACCAGATCTGGATTACTGAGTTTGGCTGGGCAACCAAGAACGACACGCCGGGCTACGAGTTCGGCAACCAGGTGTCGTTCGACCAGCAGGCCGAGTATATCGCCGGCGCGATCAAGATGGCCTACGATAAATATCGCTACGACGATGGCTCGCCGTGGATGGGCAATATGTTCCTGTGGAATATGAACTTCGCGGTGATCTGGGCGCAGAACAACCCACCCAACCCACTGAACGAGCAGGCTTCGTTCGGCATCCTGAACCCCGACTACAGCCCGCGGCCGGCGTTCAACCGCCTGCAGGGTCTGCTGGCGCAGCTCAAGAAAGACCAGGGGCGGTAGAGATTACGTCAACTACACGCAGCCAGGGCGCCTTCACCATCGGGCGCCCTGGCTTTTTTGTGGAACCCGCCAGCGGCGTGGTATCATGCCCGCCATGACGATAAGCGAACCACAATCGATCGCGCTGGTAGACTCGGCGCTGGCGCACACCGACGCCACGGCGCTGCGCGAGGCGCTGGTGGCAGTGCTCGGCGGCCCCGGCGCGGCGCTGCGGCT
>CALLYN010000278.1 GCA_937858455.1 uncultured Kouleothrix sp. | reverse complement strand
AGCATCTGCGGGGCGGTTTTGCCGCCCCCACAGATGCATCAAGCAGGAGGATTGATACCAAATTCGCTTGATTACGTACACTTTGGTGGGGGTTTGGGGGCGGGTTGCCGCCCCCAAATTTCTTATTTACACGAGTTACGCGGTGTCCTCCCGCGTGGGAGGCTTGGAGGGCTTGCGCCCGCGAACCCCACCGCGTAACTCGTGTTATTTACAGCTCGCGCAGGCCGTCGAGCACGGTGTTATCGGGCAGGTGGCGCTGCTCGGGCGCATTATTCTCGACGCGCACCGCGCCACGGCAGACCACCCCGGCGCCGAAGGCTACGTCGCCGCGCACCGCCAGCCGGTCGCACTCGCGCAGGCTGGGCGCGCCGTGGGCGAAGCGCGCCTCGAAATCGGCGATCAGGCGGTAGAAGCGCGGATCGAGCGCCACCAGCGCGGCCGGCCGGCTGCCCACCTGGCGCAGCGAGTAGTGCTCGTCGAGCGTGTAGATATCCGAGCGCAGGCGCAGCAGGTCGTCGCAGGTCTTCACCGGCATGAAGCGGTCACGGCCGACGCGCAGCACCTGCGCGCCAGGGAACACCGCGATTGCCGCGCCCATGGCCGTCTCGAGCTGGTACACCGGCGGCGAGCCGGCGTCGCGCGGGTCGAGCGTTTTGCTGTTGCGGATCATGGGCAGCTTGAGCACATTGTTGTTTTCGTCGAGGATCTGCTTGAGCCGGCGCAGGTTGATCCAGATGCTGTTGGTGTTGAAATACTTGTGGCGGGCGATATCCTGGAACGCCGGCAGGTCGGCCTCGGGGCACTGGGCGATCTCGCGCAGGATGAGCTGGCCGTCGCGGCGCTGGGCGATATGGCCGCCCTTCTTATCGGCCTCGGTGCGGTCGGTCACTTCCATGATGAACGGCAGGCGCTTGTTGGCCAGGTAGCCGAGGATGCCCAGGTCGAGCGTAGCGCCGAGGTTGTCGGCGTTCGAGATGAACAGGTACTCGTAGCCGCGCGCCAGCAAGGTCTCGAGCATGCCCGAGGTGGCCAGCGCGATGTACAGCTCGCCGTGGCCGGGCGGGCACCACTCGAGGGTGGGGTTGGCGGGCCACTCGGCGGGCGCCAGCGTATCTTGGAGGATCTTCGGCACCTTGTGCTGCATGAGCGAGAGCGGGATGGGGCCTTGCAGCTCGGGGTAGCGCTCCAGCACCGCGCGCGAGTCGGCGTCGGTGTTGAAGCTATTCATCAGGATGAGCGGCACGTGCTGCTCGTAGCGCGCGCCGAGGCCGAGCGTCTGGCGGGCGATGATATCGAGAAACGTCAGCCCGTCGCGGGCAACCAGCAGCGACTTGGCCTGGTCGAGGCCCATGCTGGTGCCCAGCCCGCCGTTGAGCTTCAGCACTGCGGCGCGGCCGAGCGCGGCGCGGCCGGCGGCGGCATACGCGGCGGTATCGGCAATATCGGGCACGGCCGCCACCGGCGCAATGGATTCTTCCGGGATCATGCCGACGCTGCCGGCTGCCAGCACGTCGTAGTAGTAGTGAAAGTTGTCGATCACGATCGCGGGCAGTCCCTCGCGGCGCATGCGCTCAGCAAATGGTGCAAAGTTGGCTGTGTTGTTGTGCGGCATAGGTTTTCTCTCTCAGTAGATGACACAGATTGTACCGATGATGATCGGGTCTACGCCAACGATCGATGTGGATTGAACAGCCTGTTTCTGATTGCCCTATAAGTATTTCAGCTAGGAGTTATGAACTTGCGTGATTCGGCTTCTTCACGGTACGAGATTAAGCCTGCGGCAGCATGGTACCTGCTGAGCTTCTTGTGCCCGTTTTCCGCGCCGAGCGCGGAACAACCGCACACGATACGGAGAAGAGTACCGCTCTGCCGAAGGCTGAGAGCGCAAACTGCGTTTGTCCTATCTGAATTATAGCATGGGCGACTGTAGCAAGACATAACAAAGCATTCATCGTTAGGTCGGGCCCCACGCATGCACCGTGATCGCATATCGCAAGGAGCGTGCCGCACGGCTGCCGGGCCGGCACCTGCCTGGAAACACCGCGATTGTCCTGGCCTTTTGACCTATCTTGTATCTATGCAGGCGATACAATTGGCCGTACTATTGCGAGCAATAGGCCGGTAAGGAAGGACAATGCAGGACAATCGCCGGCGCCAAGCAGGAGTACACGCAGGTGCAGATCAGCCTGAATCGCAACAGCCCGCAGCCGCTGTACACACAGCTGGCGCAAGACATCCAGCGGCGCATTCGCTCGGGGGCGCTGCCGCCGGGCACGCGGCTGCCGACGGTGCGCGAGCTGGCGCGGCAGCTTGGCGTAACCCGGCTGACGGTGCACACTGCCTATAGCGAGCTGCAATCGGGCGGCTGGGTCGAGGCCACGGTTGGGCGCGGCACGTTTGTGGCTGCGCAGAGCGAGCCCGACGCTGTCGAAACTGAATATGGCCGCGATCTGTCGACGCCGAGCATTCTGAACGACATGCTGCGGCTGGCGCGGCTGCCGGGCATGCGCTCGCTGGCCATGGCCGACGCCGCGCCCGACCTGTACCCGACGCGCGAGTTCGGCCGGGCGCTCAACGAGGCGCTTGGCGCCGGCCTGGCGGTGCTGAGCTACACTGCCTCGCAGGGCGACCCGCTGCTGCGCACCACGCTGGCCGAGCTGCTGCGCGAGCGCGGCATGAGCCCCGCGCCCGACGAGATCGTGGTGACATCCGGGGTAACGCAGGGCATGTCGCTGATCGCCCGCACGCTGGCCCGCCCCGGCGACACGGTGATCGTGGAGCAGCCGACGTACCTGGGGCTGCTGAATGTGCTGAACAACCACGGCCTGCGCCCGATCGGCGTGCCGGTCGACGACGAGGGCCTGGTGGTCGAGGCGCTCGAGCCGCTGCTGTACGAGCACCGGCCGCGCTTTATCTACACCATCCCGGTCTTTCAGAACCCTGGCGGCGTATGCCTGAGCGATCGGCGGCGCGCGGCGCTGCTCGAACTGATCGCGCGCCAGCGCGTGCCGCTGGTCGAAGACGACATCTACAGCGCGCTGGTGTACGAGGGCACGGCGCCGCGCGCGCTGCGCGCCGACGACAGCGCCGGGCTGGTGCTGAACATCGGCGGCTTCTCGAAATCGCTGCTGCCAGGCGCACGGATCGGCTACGTGGCCGCCGCACCGCAGTTTATCGGCCGGCTGGTGGCCGCCAAACAGGCCGACGACCTGTGCTCGCCGCCGCTGATGCAGCGCGCGCTGGCGCTGTTCATCCAGCACGGCTGGCTGGCCGCGCTGGACCTGGACCAGCTGGACCGGCTGGTCCGCATGGCCCT
>CALLYN010000277.1 GCA_937858455.1 uncultured Kouleothrix sp. | reverse complement strand
CTGTGTGGTGCGGTCGCCGCCGCGACCGCACCACACAGCCAACAATAATCCCCCTCTCCCGCACGCGGGAGAGGGGGGAAGGGGGGTGAGGGCCGACGTTGCACCAGCCCTGCCACACTGCCCGACTGTGTTGACAGCGCCGATTCAACAAGGTACACTTAGCTCGGGCAAAAACGGTGGCTGACGCACCGCGCCGGCTGGCGGCGCATGGGCGGCTTTTCAGCATACTGACGCGCAATACCACGGCATGCGGTGCCGCAGCCGGGCCTGCGAGGAGATAGAGCGTTGGAGAGTTTGCCGATCCCGAATGGCTTTGTTACATTGGTGGCATTTTTTGTAATGCTGGGTCTGCTTGTGCTAGTGCACGAGCTGGGGCATTTCCTCACCGCGGTGTGGCTTGGCATCAAAGTCGACGAATTCGGCCTGGGCTACCCGCCGCGCGCACTCACGCTGTTCGAGCGCAATGGCGTGAAGTATACCCTGAACTGGCTGCCGATCGGCGGCTTTGTGCGCTTTGGCGGCGAAGGCGAGACGCTCTATGGCGTTGGTAGCCTCTCGCAGGCTGCGCCCTGGAAAAAGATCCTGGTGCTGGTGGCCGGCCCGCTCATGAACCTCGTGCTGGCATTTCTGATCTTTGGCGCACTGTTCGCTTTTAAGGGCATCCCCGCCGACGGCGCGCGCATCGACAAGGTGTACCCCAACACGCCGGCCGCCGCGGCTGGCTTTCAGTCTGGCGATATTATGCTCGAGCTGGGCAACCGCGCGATCGGGCGCAATCTCTCGCTGATCGGCCAGATCGGGCGGCGCAACCCAGGCGTGGCGCTGCCGGTGCTGGTGCAGCGCGGCGAGCAGCAGCTACGCCTCTCGGTTACACCAGGGCCATGGGTCGACGAGCAGGGCAAGGCCTACGAAGTGGGCTTTGGCTTCTCGTATGGCGCTAATCCGCAGATTGTGCAAGCCAGCCTGCCCACAGCTATGGCCACTGGGTTCAGCTACACATGGGAAGTGCTTGGCCGCTTTGTTGGTGGGCTTGGGCAGATGATCGGCGGCTGGTTCGGGCTGAACCCGGCGCCGCCCGGCGGAGTGACCGGCGTTGTCGGCATAGCGCGTGGCACCGGCGAGGTGATCCAGCGCGATGGCCTGGTTGGCTTCTTGCAGTGGACGGCGCTGATTAGCCTGAACTTGTTTCTGGTGAACCTGCTGCCCATCCCGGCGCTCGATGGCAGCCATATCATGTTTTCGTTGATCGAGCTGGCGCGGCGCGGCAAGAAGATCCCACCCGAGAAAGAAGCCATGGTGCACGCCGTCGGCTTTATGATGCTGATGGGCCTGATGGTGATTATCACCGTTTCGGACGTGGCAAACTGGATCGGCGGCGCGCCGGTGCTGGGCGGCCAGTAGCGCCGGGCCGCCGCGCTGCGCGGCAGATAGTATCCTGACGAGTAAATCTTTTGTCTAAAGAGCGGCTCGCGATCATCCGTGCCAGCGAGATCGGCGAGTATGTGTATTGCGCGCGGGCCTGGTGGCTGCGTCGCGCGCTCGGCTGGGAGCCGTCGGGCCGTGAGCGGCGCGAGTTTGGCTCGGTGCTGCACCGCCGCCATGGGCGCGCCGTGGTGGGTAGCCGCGCGCTGCTGCTCGTGGCTGTGCTGCTGCTTGTGGCTGCGCTGGCGCTGATTGTGGCAGGGCGCTGATGGGCGTGACGCTCGGGCTGGCGCTGCTGCTGCTGGCGCTGCTGCTTGGCATATGGGCTACCCGGCTGCGGCGCGCTACTGGGCTGCCCTGGGCGCCGGTGGTGTACAGGGATACTGGCGGCCATGCGCCGGAGAAGCCGCTGATGGCTAAGCGCATTGGGCTGGTCGGCCGGCCCGACTATTTGCTCAGCGTGCGCGGCTCCACGATTCCGGTCGAGGTAAAGCCTGGGCGCCGTGCGGGGCGGCCCTACGAATCCGACCTGATGCAGCTGGCCGCGTATTGCGTGCTGGTTGAAGAGACAAGCGGCGTGGCCCCGCCCTACGGGCTGCTGCGCTACGCCGAGCATACATTCCGGCTGAACTATAGCGAGCAGCTGCGCGAAGACATTCTTGCCATTCTGGACGAGATGCGCGACGCGCTGGCCGATGTCGACTGCGAGCGCAGCCACGACGACGCGCGTCGTTGCTGGGGATGCGGCTTCTACGAGCAGTGCGACCAGGCGCTCGAAGCCTCTGAGGAGTAAAGGTACAGCGCCAATGGCTCAGCAGCCCGCGCCCGGCGATACGATTATTACTCGCACGGCGGTTGCACAGCAGATCGAAGCCCGGCTGGCTGGCCGCGTCGACGATGTGGCGCTGGCCGCGTGGGCTCTCGATCGGTTCTATGCGCTTGAACTAGGCGCCGAGCAAGCTGAAGCGGGGTTCGAGGCGGCAATCAGCGGCGCGCTGGACGATCTCATGTTTGGCGATGAGCCAGGCTTTCGGCTTGGCGACGACGATTTGCGCGGCTTGCTCGCGCGCCTGGGAAGCGTATGAAAATTGTTCAGCATCCGCGAATGCGCGATATTGCGATCGGCGACGAAGTATATTCGTACAAATACCAGCTGTTTGCGCGGGTTGAGGAAGTATTTCCGGCGGCTGTATGCGTCAAAGTGGCGCTGCTCACTTTCAAGCAGCGCGTCGAGATGCTGGTATCGCCACAGCTGTGGCGCGCCGACGAGATCGCGAACCTGAGCGTATGCCGCTACTGCGGCGAGCGCGAGAAGCTTGTCGAGCAAAACCACACAGGTATTCCGCTACGGGTGTGCGAGCGCTGCTGCGTCGTGCCGCCCGAGAGCGAGGTGCACGAGCTTGGCTTGTGGTGGTGAGGCTGAGAGCATACGCGCGCCAGCGAGCCTGGGCGAATAGCCGGCGGCAAAGTAATCGCGGCCACTCAG